>CAYRLP010000043.1:0-10422 GCA_964424935.1 uncultured Bacteroides sp. | reverse complement strand
ATAGTATTCCGCTCCCGCAGCCGGGCCCTCTCCCCGGTCGTTTCCGGCCGACTTTACAATCAGGTAATTTGGATGCCTGTATGCAATCCGATCGAAATCCTTAGCATCATCATTATAAAAGCCAAACAGGTAATCTTCCTCCTCGCTGATTCCCTGGTTTCCCCACCACTCCCATCGCTGTTCTTCCGAGTTATAATCAAAGCCCGTAATAAAACCATATGAATGATTGGATAGCAAGAGTCCCTGCGCTGCTGCAGCTTCCATCTCCAGTATGTCCTGTTCCCAGTCATAGGCTTCCAAAACCACTTCGGAAGCCATTCCCTTCGCTGCATGATCCAGTCCTCGGGCTCCAATGGTACCGCTCACATGGGTGGCATGACCAACAGTATCAGCCGATTCATCTAATATTAGAGCCCTGTCGTCAAATTCCACATGAGTGGGTCTCAGCACTCCTGCATCCCATACCCCCACTACCATTCCCGAACCAGTCAGGTCATAACCCAGTCCCGCCTCACCCCAGACCATATAAGTGGAAATAGTTTTGGCAGCTATAAGGTTATCAGTAGTAATGTATTCCGGTGTAAGATTGTCAGTGATATGGCGCAGTGCGATGATTCTACCATCCGGATAGTAGATTTTCCTGGCCAGTCCGAGGCTGTCGGCCTTTTGAAGTGTTTCCAGTCTTTCAGGATCGGGTCGTATGGACCGTATTTCTGCTCGTCTCTGCTCCACCGATCCCTCTCCGATCAATTGATCCTGTCCCCTTGCCAGAAATACCGTCCCGGAAAATATGATTATATAGACTAGTTTTTTTACCACGCTTGCTTCACACTCGCTATAAAATTAGCACAATTATAGTACCATCCGGGCCAATAATATAGGGAATAAGGTCAGAAAAGCACAATCTTATGAGCCTATTTTCTCATTCACCAGTTTCAGGATACGGTTTTTCAGAATTGAACATTGCTTGATCAACGCCAGGCCATCTTTTTCAATCTGCTGTACCTGTGGATGTTCCTTCATGTCTACAGCGTTTATCTGTACGTTCAACCATGCTCCTTCTATGCAGGCCAAAAGTGCGATGGCTCCTACTCCGGCATCTGAAACGCTGGTTGGATTTCCCGTTTCAACCATCCCCTGCACTACCTCGAATCCGTTATAGGCCTCCTTCATGACCTCAAAAGGGATTTCAATGGCCCTTATTGTAGCCGCTGCAATGGCTTCCTGGCGGACCATTTTTTCCTGATCTGTTTTTTTCGGAAGTCCATAGGCAGCCAGGATTGCCTTAAAGGCCCTCGTATCTTCATCTACCAGTTGGAGCAGCTTCTGCTGTATGGCCTTTCCCCGATCCGCCCAGTCCGAGAACTCCTCCCACCGTTCATCCCAGCCACGTTTGTGCGACGAAAGGTTGGCCACCATGGTTCCCAGGGAAACTCCCAATGCACCCACGTAGGCACTGACCGACCCTCCCCCGGGGGCGGACGACTCGGAGGCGGTCTCCTCCATAAATGATCGCAGGTCCATATCCACCAGGCGCCTGCCTTCTCCTTTCTGTAGCTGGTATTCTATAATTTTCTCGTTTGGATCAAAGGGGCCCAGTTCGTCCAGTCCCATGGATTTCACCGCGATCTTAATCAGTTCCCTGTCCGCTACCCCGGTGGATCGTTTCTGTTTTTTCAGAAAATACCTTCCGGCCTCAAGCATGGCATGCAGGGGCACCAGTCCCACCAGTTCGGAACCGGTAACGCGGATGCCCCTGGCTTCAGCTTTTTTACATACCTCATCAAAAGCCACGTGAACCGGGGTTACAGATATATTGGTCAGATTTATGGAGATCTGAGCCACTCCATACTCTTCAATATACCATCCGATGGCCTTTACCTCCTTCAGGGTTCCTGGGATCATCACCGGGTTTCCCTCTGCATCATTCACGATTTTTCCCTTAAGCGGATCGCCTTCCCTTTTTACACGTCCACGTTCCCTGACATCATAAGCAATGGCATTGGCCCTGCGGGTGGAGGTGGTATTGAGGTTTATATTATAGGCCACCAGGAAATCCCTGGCACCCACGGCAATGGCACCTGTACGGGGGATAAACGCAGCCGGACCGAAATCTGGTTTCCATGTCGGATCCCCCAGTTTTTCCTGCAATCCCTCATATTCTCCCGAACGAACCACAGCCAGGTTTTTGCGTTCCGGCTTCAGCGCTGCATACTCATAACAATATACGGGGATTTCGATCTCCTCCCCGATTCGTTCGGCCAGCCGGTGCGCATACTTTACCGTCTCCTCCATGCTGATACCCGACACCGGTACCAGGGGACACACGTCGGTGGCCCCGAACCGGGGGTGTTCACCGGTATGCTTGCTCATATCTATGATTTCAGAAGCCATTTTAACGGCCTGGAAAGCGGCCTCCACCACCTGCTCGGGAGGTCCCACAAAGGTGACCACGGTCCGGTTCGTGGCCTGTCCGGGATCCACATCCAGCAGTTTCACCCCGTCCACGGATTCCACCTGGTCGGTAATCCGACGGATGAGCTCCAGGTCATTCCCCTCGCTGAAATTGGGTACACATTCGATAATCTGATTCATAGCTTATGATTGAACTTTTCCGTTTAGTATCACCCGGTGAATCTGGCTGCTTCCGTATGCATAGGGCATGAATCCGAAACCGGGCATGGGCTCGGTAATGATCAGATTGGCCACTTTGCCCGGTGTAACTGATCCATGAGTCTCCTCCAGGCCCATGGCATAGGCCCCGTTTCGGGTTACCGCATTCAACACCTCATAAGGAAGCATCTTCAGCAGTATAATGCCCAGGGACATAACCAGTTCCATGTTCCCCGAAGGAGAGGACCCAGGATTGTAATCAGAGGCCAGGGCCACCGGCAGTCCCGCATCAATGATCTGTCTTGCCGGGGCATAACTCATTCCCAAGAACAGAGAGGCTCCCGGAAGCAGGGTGGGCATGGTGGAACTGTTCTTCAACGCAGTCAGTTCCTCTTCTCCCATAAACTCCAGATGATCCACCGAACGGGCTCCATGGCTGACTCCCGTTTGCACTCCCCCCGAATAGTCCAGCTCATTGGCATGTATCTTGGGTATCAACCCGTATTTGGCTCCGGCTTCCAGTATCCGGGCTGTCTGGTCCACGGTAAAGAAACCCCGGTCACAGAAAACATCAATAAAATCAGCCAGTTCCTCCTGAGCAACCGCAGGAATCATCTCCTCGATT
Source organism: uncultured Bacteroides sp. (assembly GCA_964424935.1). GTDB lineage: Bacteria > Bacteroidota > Bacteroidia > Bacteroidales. Next base: position 7,184 of record CAYRLP010000043.1, on the reverse strand, counting down.
ACCAGGCGCACATATCCCTCCTGGTCCTTTTTGAATTCGGCCGGTACCGCATGGGCCCCCAGGAAGGTGGACCTTACAGTCAACTCGGTCTCCTCTCCCAGCCTCTTTATAACCCTCAGCATCTTCAGTTCATCCCGGGTATTGAGCCCGTATCCGCTCTTGATCTCTACCGCCCCGGTTCCAGTCCGGATGATTTCACGGGCACGGCACAGGGACTGCTGGTATAATTCCTCCTCCGACGACTCTGATAACAAGCGGGCCGAATTCAGGATCCCTCCCCCCTTTCGGGCAATCTCCTCATAGCTCAGTCCCCGGATCTTGTCCTCGTACTCCTGTTCCCTGCTGCCTGCATATACTAGATGGGTATGCGCATCGCAGAAGGCGGGCATCACCATACCCCCCTTGCAGTCAAGCACCTCGTCATCGGCGAAGGGGATCACTTCACCCTCCCCGTAACCGGCAATGTGCTCATGTTCAATAACCAACCAGGCATCTGATACCATATCCACTGCAGACATCTCCTGCCCGGATACCACGGGGGCCGGTTCATTAACAGCAACAAGCAGGCTCCCGATGTTCTTTAGAACCAGTCTCATGCCACGAAGATATGAAATTGCCTGATGGGGCCCGGAATGTTATTGAACAAACTTACCTGAGAAGATAGGCGATGGCCACCCCCAGGTAGTTCCCGATGGCATAGCCGATTACGCCGATAACCATACCGGGCACCACTACCTCTTTATTCCGCATGGCAGCTGCCACAACGGGGACAAACGGAGGTGAATCGGCAAGCGCGGTAGAAGTGATTACAAATTCATCCACCGAGATGCCGAAGATCTTTGAAAGCAGGGAATGGATCACAAGGGAACCTAACATTACAAAGGAGATGAACAGGAATAAATTGAGCGTCAGTTCCGCAGCTTCCGGGCTGAACAGGAATGCCAGATCAGCCTGTGAAGCTAAAATCATGCAGAAGATATAGATGAAATACATCCCCAGCTGGAATGATCTTTTCATTCTATGAACAGCAGGTATCAGGGAGACCAGGAGGCCCAGGGTGGTTACTGTGAGGATAGCCACTGCGGTTCCGGTTTCGACCTCTTTAAAGAAAGTCATCAGGCCATAGCCGGCTCCAGCTATCAGCAGTGCGATCCCAAAAGCCTTCAGCATGTCAGGAATACTGGACCGTTGGAAAAATCCTTCATAGGATTCAAAATCTTTTACATCCAGGTCGTGCTGGTTCTGGTTTTCTTTGTATTTATATGGTTTCATGAAGAGCCCGAACAGAGGCTTGGCCCCGGTGATCAGGAAAAGAAGTATGATCGCCCCGATCACCATTTCCACCGTGTTGGTCAGGACTATCGTCTCTGAATCTACTCCAACGGAAGTGGCTATGGCCATCATGTTGGCGGTTCCACCCGTATAGACCCCGATCATCATTCCTGATATCCTCCAGACCTCCGGGATCCGCTCCTGGAATACGAAGAATCCCGCGATTACCAGGATGACCACTGATACCACTCCCAGCAACAGGGAAATGAAGGTATACTTGGCCATTTTTGTCCATTTGACCACATTCTCAGAAAAGAGAACCATGGGGATCCCCAGCAAAATGCAAATAAAGAAAAGGACATTCTGAGGTCCCGTAGGTCCTGTGATAGAATCGGGTATGATATTGGTCACACTCATCAGGATTCCACCTGCATAGCTGAACACCACGATCCCGATCTTGTTGATAATGGGATACTTTGTGCTAAGAACAATGATCAATGCGGGGAAAAGGAAATAGAGAAGAATAGTTAAGATTCCCATCAAGTTCAGTCAGTAGGTTAGTGCTCCAATATAGTTAAAAAAACTATTCCGGGCACTCCTTGAAGCTCTTCTCGTACTGCTCTATGGCCCTGTAACTCATGCCCATGCTGGAGAACCCGCCGTCGTGGAACAGGTTCTGCATGGTGACTTTCCGGGTCAGGTCCGAGAACAGGGTGATACAGTAATCCGCACAATCCGCTGCGGTTGCATTGCCCAGGGGGGACATCCGGTCGGAGAAATCTTCCAGCTTGTCGAATCCGCTGACCCCGCTGCCTGCTGTGGTGGGTGTGGGGGATTGGGAGACGGTATTGATCCGGATCCTCTTGGAGCGCCCGTACATATATCCGAAACTGCGGGCTATGGATTCCAGGATGGCCTTTGCATCGGCCATGTCATTGTACCCGGCAAAGGTGCGTTGCGCAGCTACATAGGAAAGGGCCACCACGGAGCCCCACTCATTGATGGCGTCCATCTTCCTCGCAGTGCTTAATACTTTGTGAAGTGAAAAGGCGGAAACATCCAGCGTTTTATGGTAATAATCGTAATTCAGTTCATCATAATTCAGGCCCTTTCTCACATTGGGGGACATGCCTATGGAGTGCAGCACGAAATCAATCTTGCCTTTGAATACTTCCATCGCTTTCTTGAAGAGGTTCTCCAGGTCCTCCAGGCTGGTGGCGTCGGCGGCAATTACCTCGGCTTTGGTAAGCTTCGCCAGTTCATTAATGGTTCCCATCCGCAGGGCAATAGGCGCATTGGTTAATATAATTTCAGCACCCTCCTCATGGGCCTTTTCGGCCACTTTCCATGCAATAGACTGTTCATTCAGGGCACCGAAGATGATTCCCTTTTTCCCTTTCAATAAGTTATACGACATGATTAAATGATTAGAATTGTTGGTTTTCTGCCCTATTAACAAAAATAAATCCAGATTGTGCGATACATTATTAAATACGAAGCAGCACCCGGGCGTTGGAGAGGGCTGCTTCGGTAACCTCCTCCCCGGAGAGCATCCTGGCAATCTCCGTAATCCGTTCCTCAGGTTCCAGTTTACGGATCCTGGTATAGGTGGCATCCGCCGTATCCTCCTTAAAGACGACGAAGTGGTCCCCGCCCCTTGAAGCCACCTGGGGAAGATGAGTGATGGCCATGACCTGCCTGCCCGTGGCCAGCTGGTCCATGATCCCTCCTACCTTGTCAGCAATCTCCCCGCTCACACCTGCATCTATCTCATCAAATATCAGGGTGGGCATCCCTTTGCGGTCCGACACCATTGATTTGATGGATAGCATCAGCCGGGAGACTTCCCCTCCCGAAGCCACCCTGGAAATCTCCTCCAGGGGCAACTGCTTGTTGGCGGAAAACAGGAAGCGCACCTGGTCGGATCCATGTATGTCATAGGTCCCGGTACTCACCAGTTCTACCCGGAACCTGGCATTTGGAATCCCCAGTTGCTTCAGTTGCTCTTCCACGCTTAGCTGCATCTGCTCCGAGGCTATCCGGCGCTTCTCATGCAGGACTCCGGCCCGGTCTTCGAGTGTTTTCATGAGGGCGGCGCGCTTATCCTTCAGTTGTGCGATCCGTTCATCTGAAAAGGTCAGGCTTTCAATTCGTTCCCCGAACTGGTCACGCAGACTGATCAGGTGTTCCAGTTCCTGGACCCTGTGTTTCTGCATCAAGGAGAACAGCAGGTCCATCCTCTCTCGGAGCCGCTCCAGTTCCCCGGGTTCCAATCCGGATTTCTCTGCTTCCTGCTCCACTTCAGCAGCCAGGTCCTTCAACTCGATGTAAACTGATTCCATCCTGGAAGCCATCTCCCTGGAAGGGGTGTATATCCCGGTGATTTTTTGCAGCTGGGCAAGGGAAGCCCTGAGCTGATCGATAATGCCCGTGGTTTCTGCAGACAGGTAACCGGCCGATTCAAACAGGGCACTGCGGATCTCTTCTGCATGTTCGGCCCGCTGCAGATCGGACTCCAGCCCCTCCATTTCGCCATCCACCAGATGAGCGGCCTGCAGTTCATTAAACTGAAACTGCATGTACTCCAATTCTGACTTGAGTGATTCCGTTTCTTTTTCGACCCGCTCCAGTTCCCGCGTCGTTTCGGTAAATTCTGTATAGGTTTCCCGGTAGCGGGCAAGCTCCTTCTCCACTCCTGCGATATGGGTAATGACCTCCATCTGGTACAGGTGATCATTGAGTCGCAGATTCTGATGCTGAGAGTGGATATCAACAAGCAGGTTTCCCACCTCCTTAAGCAGGGGTAGATTCACCGGTGTATCGTTGATAAATGCACGGGATTTTCCACCCGGGGCAATTTCCCTGCGAAGTGTAGTGACCTTTTCAAAATCAAGGTCGTTGGCCTCCAGTACCTTCCGGACTGGATCTCCGGGGAGAAAGGTTCCTTCCACGATGCATTTGGCATCCTTCAATTTCAGCACCGAAGTATCGACCCGCTGTCCGAGAATCAGCGAAAGGGCTCCCATCAGAATAGACTTCCCTGCCCCGGTCTCCCCGGTAATGGTAATGAATCCGCCGGTAAAATCCAGATCCAGGTGATCAATCAACAGGTAGTTCTTTATATAGAGTGACCGGATCATAGGGTGGATTCAAGGATGGCTTTGTACTTGCTGGCATTGGGTTTATCCACCTCTGAAAGAATGGTATGTGCCCGGTTCCTTTCTTCCGGATAGGATTCGGTATAGACATTTACTATTTCATCCACCTTGGAATCAAACACCAGTCTTAACAGGTACATATAGGGATCCGGCTTCTTCCGGTAAACCTGCTGCAACAGCTCCAGAGTATTGGTAATCTCCGCCCTCCCTTCAGCCACTTTCTCATCCATGACATCCAGACCAAGCCGGTGGTACCGGTAATTGAATTCCCGGACCGGTTCATAGTCGGGATCGAGCATATCTTTTACCAGCCAGTAACGGTTCTTATGAGCAATGTCATCCATGGGTTTCCAACCCTTCTCGGCGGCATTCTGTGCATTTATTACGATCCGCTCCGCATTGGTAAAATACGGGGTTCCTCCCATCAGGGAAAAAGTGTCGTAGTCCAGCCCGAGAATATAATAGGCATAGTAAGCCAGAATGGAGGTCAGATTGGAGATATGGGTATTCAGGTCAAACTCCAGCGGTGCGAATTCCACATAGCGGAAGCGGATATCATTATCTACAAAATTCAGGGTTACCGTATTGTAGTTGGTATTGAACACGGGTCTCCTCGCCTGGATGGTCAAAGTACCTTTGAAATCATCGGCCGATAGCTGTTCGGTGATATTGAACATGAGATTGCATTCGATCCGCTCTTCCATGGTATACACATGGTCGGTCCATACCCGGTTGTTCATAAACTCGTATATGGCATTCTGAAGAGTTTGAAACACTTGCTTGTTGGTACCCTGGATCTGCTGACTTACCACCTGTACATTGCACCGGAGTTCCTGACCCCGGAGGTTAAACGAGCTTACCAGCACCAGCAAAATGAGTCCGGTCTTACGCATTTTCCACCATTTTTATCACCCGCTGCACCAGATCCGAAGCCACCTGATCTTTGGGTTTTAATTCATACCTGTCTACATTCCCCAGGCGGTCCATCATGGTTACCCTGTTAGTATCCGTCTCAAATCCCGCTCCGTGATCCCGCATGGAATTCAGTACTACCAGGTCCAGATTCTTCTTCTCCAGTTTCTGACGGGCATGTTTCAGTTCATGGTTTGTCTCCAGTGCAAATCCCACCATAATCTGCCCCGACTGCTTACGCTTTCCCATCTCTGCTGCAATATCCCTGGTGGGTTTTAGCTGAATGGACCATTCTTCCGTCCCCCTTTTCACCTTCTCCGCGGAAGCCTGAACCGGTGTAAAATCAGAAACTGCTGCATTAAAAACAGCAATATCCACCTCTTCGATCACCTCCTCGCAGCGCGCATACATCTCGGCCGCGGATGTAACCCTGGTTACCTCAATACCTGATGAACGGACTTCCAGTGAAACAGGACCTGTCACCAGATGAACGATCGCCCCTTCGGCAGCAAAGGCTTCAGCAATTGCAAAACCCATTTTTCCTGAGGAACGATTTCCAATAAAACGGACCGGGTCGATATTTTCTTGTGTGGGTCCGGCAGTAACCAGAACCCTTTTATTCAGTAGTTTTTTTTTTGAAGGCGCTGTATTCAACTGCCTGATCGCTGCGAGGATCGCTTCCGGTTCCTCCATCCTTCCAGGACCTTCCAGTCCGCTTGCCAGCTCTCCTTTTCCCGGCTCAATAACCTGTACTCCAAACTCCCTGAGAAGATCAAGGTTACGCTGTGTGGAGGGGTGCATGTACATGTCCATATCCATGGCCGGTGCCACCAGTACGGGACAACGGGCCGACAGATAGGTTGTAATGAGCAGGTTATCTGCCACCCCATGGGCCATCTTGCCGAGTGTGGTGGCTGTAACCGGCGCAACAAGCATCAGATCCGCAGAAAGGCCAAGCTCCACATGGCTGTTCCAGTCTCCTCCTTCTGAACTGAAAAAATCGGAGTGTACAGGGTGACCGGATAGTGCCGAAAAGGTCACCGGACCCACAAATACCCTGGCTGCGGGAGTCAGGATCACCTGCACATCCGCTCCCTCCTTAGTCAGAAGCCTGAGCAGGTAGACCGCCTTGTAAGCGGCAATGCTCCCGGTTACTCCAAGGATGATCCGTTTTCCTGCAAGATCCATCCGGAAGGATTCTAAACTATTGTTCCTCTATTTCAGGAGTTTCATTGATCCTGAAATAGATCTGATCGTCTGTTAATTCCTGCAATGAAATAAGGGAAGGCTTGGGCAATCTTTCGAAAAATTTGGAGATTTCGATCTGCTCGGGATTCTCGAATACTTCCTCCAGGTTATCCGTATAAGAGGCAAATTCTTCCAACTTGCGGTTCAGTTCCAGTTTCATCTCCACACTGATCTGGTTAGCCCTTTTGGCAGCCACCATGACCGTTTGGTAAATATTATCCGTCCCTTTATCCAGGTCATTCAAATTCCTGGTCACCGTCGTCAACGGTGCCTTGGTCTTTTTGTAATCCATCGATTATGATTGGTTATTTTGATTTCCTAAAAACTTATTAGAAGCTTCATACATCCGTTTAGCCTCCCGGCTGTGATCCCCTTCAGGAAACTCGGATATAAAGCTGTAATACTCATCCACCGTGGCCTGAAAACGTTCTCGCTGCTTGCTGGGGACGCTGTTGTCGGCCAGGAGATAGGATGACTTAAGGATCAGGAACATTAATTCCTCCCTGTACTTAGTATCCGGATATTCTATCAGGCTGTTACGAAGGGCAAGAATGGCTGATTTATAATATCCGAGATCATAATAGAGCTTGGCGC
>CAYRLP010000042.1:3824-10500 GCA_964424935.1 uncultured Bacteroides sp. | reverse complement strand
GGTGAACGGGGCGCAGAAGTGGCAGATCGTGGCGCTTCTGACCCGGCAGTTGGCGGCCTGGGTGGCCATAGCCATCGTCATTGCCGTTCCCGTGACCTGGTATGTGACCAGGCTCTGGTTGCAGGGTTTCGCCACCCGTACCCCGTTCTCCCCCTGGATGGTCCTGCTTGGAGCGATCATCATCCTGGGAAGTTCCCTGATCACCACGGCGGCCATGATCCTCCGGGCTTCCTCCAAAAATCCGGTGGATACCTTGCGTTATGAATAGAGAATGTAGTAACTTCAGACTGCACTCTCAATATTTGCATGCCTCAACAGGAGTTCATATTCAGTGTGAATACCCTAGCAGGGTGCAAATTCAGTGTGCTCCGGGAACTGCAGGCTAGATTCCAGGTAGAAAAGAAGTACCTGAAAAAATACCGGTCTTCCACTTTCCTGTGCATGCTTACCACCTTTCTGTCCCATTTTGATGAATTACGCTACCGTTTTCTTGCCACGAACCTGAAAATCAAAAAGGACCCGATTTATATTCTGGGGCACTGGAGGAGCGGAACCACGCTCCTGCATAACCTGCTCTGCTGTCATGAGAATGTTGCGTATCCGACTACCTATCAGACTGTTTTTCCCAACAACCTCTTCTTTATGAAGGGACTCATGAAAGCTATTATGCAACATTACCTGCCCCGGGAAAGGCTGGTGGATCGTGTGGAGATGCATGTGGACAATCCACAGGAAGAGGGCTTTGCACTGGGAAACGAAGCAGGTTTCAGTTTCTATTACTGGTACTATTTTCCTGCGGACCACAGGCAGATTACCGAGGAATACCTGAGCCTGTCCGCTGCCGATCAAAAGCGGACAGAAAGCTTTAAAAATGGGTACGTACGATTTATCAAGCGTTGTTTGCTGAACACAGGGGGGGAGCAATATATCGCCAAGAATCCTCCCAACATGGCCAGGATCCCATTCCTGCTGGATCTGTTCCCGCAGAGCCGGTTCATATACATTGAAAGAAATCCCTACGAGGTCCTGATGTCCACCTTCCGGTTCCACAGGAGTTATCTGAAAACGCTTCAGCTCCAGGATATGGATGATGAATCCCTCTGGGAGTTTATTTTCACAACTTATGAGCTGCTGTACCGGAAATTCCGGGAATCCAGACACCTGATCCCACCCGAAAACCTTGTTGAAATACGGTATGAACAGCTTGTGGCGGATCCTGGATCCGTGTACAAGGATCTGCACAATGGGATCATTTCAGACCTGAAAACAGATACAGAAAAGCTGGTATTGTTGCTGAAATCCAGTAGAGAGCATTCGGCCAACATCTACCGTTTCAGCAGGAAATATTTAGATCGGGTGAATGAAGCGCTAGGCCCTCTGATTCAGAAGCAGGGGTATGAACTTATATGATTCTCACGGATCCCGTCCGGTCCCTGAAACGATTACCTCTGGATCCGCTGATTTGTACCGATCAGAAAATACAGTACTGATCCCAGGAAGGGAAGGAACAGGATGATCAATACCCAAATGATCTTTTCATTGCCGGGAAAATCACTGACCAGCGCACTGATCAGGGCAAAAAGTGGAAGCAGGATGACAAATAGAACTACCAGAACTGTGATCAGCAATCCGCCACCGAAAAGAAAAAGAAAAGTCATCGCCAATGGTTTTTATTTGTTCTCTAAAACTAAGAAATAATCCAAAGCCAATCAAAGAGTAATATTTTATAACTTGTCTGCTGAATCATCCTGACTAACTATCCATGAAACCTTTTATTTTGTTACTTGCGGGTACAATCAGCCTGGTTGCCTGTAAGCGGTCGGAGCCCGGTGGATCCGTTCCCGATTCTTCCTTCCCCCTTAAATCCTATGTGGAAACCCCGGATCCTGCCTTCCGGTATGACATCATTGAAACCGTGAAGGGGGATGCCTGGACCGAGTACCGAATATATCTGGTATCGGGGACCTGGCTTTCCAGCGAGGAGGTGGATGAGCCCGAATGGTGGCACTGGCTTACTATTGTCGTGCCGGATGAGATCCGGGAAACCGAATCCATGATGCTGATCGGCGGAGGCTGGAGAGGGGATACCATCCCCATCCCGGCCAACGGAGCAATGATACAAGCTGCCCTTTCAACTGGCTCCGTGGTTTCACAAGTGAGTAATATTCCATTTCAACCTATTGATTTTAAGGGAGATACTGTTGGAGGAGTATTTGAAGATGACCTGATTGCCTTTGCCTGGTTGCAGTTTCTTAAAGGAGGAGCTACCGAAGAGTTACAGAGGTGGTTGCCCCGTTTCCCCATGAGCCGCGCGGTGATCCGGGCCATGGATGTGGTGCAGGAGATCTGTGGATCCGAACACCATCCTGTGGACAAATTCTTTGTGGCCGGAGCCTCCAAGAGAGGATGGACCACCTGGGATGTGGCCGCTGAGGATGACCGTGTCCTAGGTATTGCCCCGGTGGTGATCGATCTGCTCAACATCGTCCCCTCGTTCCAGCACCACTGGAGGTGCTACGGAGCATGGGCCCCGGCCATTGATCCCTATGTGAACCTGGGAATTATGGACTGGATCGAATCGGATGAATTTTTTAAACTGCTCCAGCTGGTTGAACCATACCAGTTCCTGGAGCGGCTGACCATGCCTAAATTACTGATCAATGCCACCTGTGACGAGTTTTTTGTCACCGATTCCTGGAAATACTACTGGCAGGATCTGCAGGGTGAAAGTTATCTGCAGTATGTGCCCAACGTGGGACACGGTCTGCATGGCTCCTACCTGCCGGAAAACCTGGTCTCCTTTTATGAGTATACTATTTCCGGTACAAAGATCCCAATTTTCAGCTGGCACATCAGCCATGATACCATCTATGCGGAGGTTGAGACGGACGCAGACTGCCAAATCCGGAAATGGGAAGCGGTCAATGAAGCAGCCAGGGATTTTAAACTATATGTGGTCGGAGATGAAGCCTGGCATATGGAACCTCTGACGGTCACTGAAGAAGGCCTTTATGCCATCCCGGTTGCAAATCCCGAAATGGGTTATAAAGCTGCACTGGTGGAGGTCATTTTCAACCCGGATTCAGAATTTCCGCTAACACTTACCACGGGCACACTTGTCACACCGGATCGTTATCCCTTTGAGCCCTTCCAACCCGATCTTTCAGACCAATAGTCCTATGAATGCATTCTTCCCGCCAAGTTTATTTAAACAGCCTCTTATCATGAACAAATTGTTATTGCTGCTAGGATTTTATACCCTGTTGCTTCCGGGCTGTCAGACTTCTTATCCTGTTCCTGAAGCGGATCAACATCAACGCATCCGGTTTAATCAGCTGGGCTACTTTCCAGGTACCCTCAAGGAATTTGTGGTTTCGGATGAGGAAGCCACTACCTTTCAGATACTGAATGAAAAGGGGAAACCTGTCTTTGACGGAAAATTGATTGACAAAGGAACCTGGGATGCTTCCGGGGAGCACGTGCTCCAGGGTGAGTTTTCCGGATTGAAAAAGACGGGGACCTATTCCATTTATCTCAATACGGGTATCGCTTCGGCCCCGTTCAGGATTGCACCTGCGATGTACCAGGCAGCCCGGGATGCCTCGGTCAAGAGCTTCTATTTCCAGAGGGCCTCCATGGCCATTGAAGAAACTTATGGCGGAATCTATAAGCGAGCCGCCGGTCATCCCGACGATCAATGCATCTTTCATCCTTCCACCGGAAAGGAAGGAGGTACCCTTAGTTCACCCGGAGGATGGTATGATGCGGGCGACTACGGAAAATACGTCGTCAATGCGGCTGTCTCTGCAGGTCAGATGCTTCAACTGGCCGAGATGGTGCCGAAAGCCATCCGGAACGATGCACTGAATATCCCGGAGAGTGGCAACGGGATCCCAGACCTGCTGGATGAGATACGTTATGAGCTGAACTGGCTCATAACCATGCAGGATGAGGATGGCGGGGTTTTTCATAAGCTCACGGCAAAGAACTTTGCCGCCTTTATTATGCCCGCTGACTATGACCTGAACCGGTACATTATCGGGAAAGGGACCGCAGCCACGCTTGATTTTGCTGCCGTCATGGCTCAGGCATCCCGGGTTTATACAGATGAGGACCCCGCCTTTGCCGCCCACTGTCTTGAAGCAGCGGAGCATGCCTGGACCTGGGCTGTCGACAACAATGATGTTCCGTTCAGGAACCCGCCCGATGTGACTACCGGGGGATATGGCGACAACCAGTTCAGTGATGACTTTTACTGGGCTGCGGCTGAACTCTATATTTCCACCGGAAAAGATGCTTACCTGGACTATCTGGAACAGAACGAGGAACCTTACATCCATCAGATTACCAACAGCTGGAAGTTCTTTGTACGTAATATGGGATTTCACAGCCTGCTGATCCATGGCGATTCCCAGGGCGATCTTATTCAAAAGCACCTGGCCCTTGCCGATGAGATCCTGGCTGCCATGAATTCCATTCCTTACGGGATAAGCATCGATCATTTTGAATGGGGATCCAACAGCGATGTGCTGAACCAGGCCATGATCCTCTGCATAGCCCACCATCTGAGCCAGGAACAGATTTACCTGGACGGAGCCATCCGGAATACCGATTACATCTTCGGAAAGAATGCCACCGGAACCTGCTACTTAACCGGTTTCGGATCCAAACAGGCCATGAACCCGCATCATCGTCCCAGTGCGGCAGATAACATCGATGAACCCATCCCCGGATTTATCGTGGGCGGACCCAATATGCACCGTCAGGACAGGCGGGATGTGGATTATACCTCCGAATACCCGGCCAAATGCTATGCAGATGTGGTGGAGAGCTATGCTTCCAACGAAGTATGCCTCAACTGGAACGCACCGGCCGTTTTTGTCCTGGGATACCTGGAATATACCTGTAAATAAGATCCGGCCTGAATGAAAGCATTCAGAATCTACTACCGCATCCTCGGACGGAACAAAGTATTCTCCGTCATATCCATCGGAGGATTTTCCCTCAGCCTGGCGGTGGTTGTGCTGCTTCTGGCCTTTATCCGTTCCGAGCGGCAGTATGACAGGTCCATTCCCAACCTGGAACATATATACCGGATCCTGGGAAAAAATAACTCGGCTTATATTCCGGAGCAGACCCGTGATAAGATCCTTTCCGACTACCCGCATGTTGTTGCGGCAACAAAGTGCAATATTGGAACCGATGATGTTTTGTATAATGAAGAGAATTTCAATGTGCGCGTCGTCCATACCGATTCCGCATTCTTCAGCGTATTTTCTATACCGGTGATCTCCGGGATGAGGAGTGGATGGTTTAAAGATCCGCATCAGGCTGTGCTGACGGAAAGCTGTGCAGAAAGGATATTCGGTGATGAGGATCCCATTGGTAAAGTGTTGAATATCTCCCACCGCGAGGATGTGGAGGTGGTGGCCGTCGTTCAGGACCTTCCTGAAAAGAGTTCCCTGACGGGAGAGATGTTCTGTAGTGCGGAACTGAGGCTCAGGTACAGTCATACATCCCATAATGAATCCGAGGCATATTTGTATAATATCTACCTCAGATTTCAACCTGGCAACGGGCCAGGAATATTGCAGGACGGGTTGACAGCGCTAATCCATCCGTTTATGGAGTGGGAAGATGTGGATTACCGGCTTCAGCCATTCAAGGAGGTTTATTTTGAAATTACCTCCCCGTATGACAACCTCAACCATGCCAATGTCAAGCTAATCAGGTTACTGGTGTGGCTGACCCTGATCATACTCTTCCTTGCAGTTTTTAATTATATCAACCTGACCATCGCCCAGAGTACAGGCAGATTGCATGAACTGGGTGTCAAACAGGTCTTTGGCGCCGACCGGTCCTTCCTGATCAGGCAGTTTATGAATGAAGCATTCCTGCAGCTCCTTATTGCCCTGCTCCTTGGATTTACATTGGCCATCTTGTTAAGACCGGTGATAAGTGATATTCTGGGTAAGGAGATTGAGATACGGATGGCCCTGGAAAATCCAATTGCTATTCTGGAAATGCTGCTGGCCATGGGTCTGATAGCTATAATATCAGGTTTCTATCCTGCATTGGCCATTCTCAGGCTACAGCCCAAACAGATGCTTCTGAATCAGCCAATTATATCCAGGAGGACATTTGATATCAGAAGGGCCCTGACCATGATCCAATTCACGGCCATGGTGACATTGATCATCTCATTGATCACACTGGTGAAACAGATTCATTATGTTCAGGACAGGGACCTGGGATATAATACCGAATTGCTAGTGAGGATCCCTGTGCATTTCCGGATTCGGGATAAAGTACCAGTACTTCTTGAGGAGATATCCAGGCTGGCATCGGTAAAAAACGTCTGTGCTTCCCACGGGACTCCTGGGGCCATCTATAGCTATTCCGACTATAACGACCTGAGTTCGTCCGAGATCACTACCGATTACCGGTTTGCTCAGACATTCGGACTGGAGATGATCTATGGCAGGAATCTTTTTGAAGCAGAGTCTACAGAAGTCTGCCTAGTCAGTCGTTCCCTGCTGAACGACCTGGGGGGCTGGGATTCAGCCGAGAATCGGATTGTATTCGGAAGCAGGGTAGTGGGGGCATTTGAAGATTTTCACTATCAGGACCTTTACACCCCTATCGGGAACCTGCAGCTTCGAAATGGCACGGATGT
>CAYRLP010000042.1:0-3814 GCA_964424935.1 uncultured Bacteroides sp. | reverse complement strand
GGCGATATTGCCGCTTCCATTGGACAGGTGGAAAGGATTTTTAAGGCAGAGGCTAGCGGATTCGCTTTTTCGTACGAATTCTATGATGAGTGGATGGAAGCCAAATACAGCCAGGAAGAGAAACGCGCGGCATCCATTCGGTTACTCTCGGTCATTGCGGTCCTTCTCTCCTGTATGGGACTTTTCGGGATGGCTGAATTTATAACCCGTTCCCGTACACGTGAAATAGGGATCAGGAAGGTGAACGGGGCCTCATCGGGTACCATAGTCAGAATTCTGAATTTTGCATTCCTGATATGGATCATACCGGGGATTGTTGCCGGGATACCCCTCGGCTGGTATTTTATGAATAGATGGCTTAATAGTTTTGCATACCGGACGAGCCTCAACTGGTGGATCTTTCTTGTGGCTTCCATGGTTGCCATTCTGATAGCCCTCCTTACAATAAGTGGGCAGACCTGGCGGGCAGCCCTCAGAAACCCGGTAAGATCACTTCGTTATGAATAATTTAAAAAAGATCATTGGTCCCAAGGCATACATACTGGTATGGATCCGGTGATACCTGTATTGTTATGAAACACTATGAAAACACTTAAAATCTACTACCGCATCCTGGGACGGAACAAAGTATTCTCCATTATATCCATCGGAGGGTTTTCCCTCAGCCTGGCGGTGGTTGTGCTGCTGCTCAGTTTTATCCGGTCCGAAAAGCAATACGACCGGTCTATTCCGGAGGTGAATCAGATCTACCGGATCCTTACCAATGATCATTCGGCCCATATCCCTGAGCAGACCCGGGATAAATTGCTTGCCGATTTTCCCCAGGTCCGCGTGGCCACTAAAGCGTTGTTTAATAACAGCCCGGTCCTGTACAAAGAACAAAACTTCGATCTGCGGATCGTGCATACCGATTCAGGATTCTTCCGGGTGTTTTCCATAGAGGTCCTCGAGGGACAAAGAGATGGATTTTTCAGGGATCCGCACCAGGCTGTGCTGACCCAAAGCACGGCCCGGAAAATCTTCGGGGACCGCAGTCCCATCGGTCAGGTTCTGAATGTTTCGCACAAGCTTGATGTGGAAGTGGTGGCTGTGGTCGAAGACTTCCCTGAGAAAAGTTCCCTGAGGGGGGATATGTTCTGCAATGCCGATCTCCGCATTACATACAGCCTGACCTCCAGGGGTGAACAAAAAGCCTACTTGTATGACATTTTTTTGAAGTTCCACCCGGAACATGGGCCGGAGACCCTTCAGGATACACTCACCGCTCTGATCCACCCTTACCTTGACTGGTATGAAGGCCGTGAATACGCTCTTTCCCCGTTCAAGGAGGCGTACTTTGACATCCAGACCGATTGGGACGGTCTGGACCATGCCAATGTAAAACTCCTGCGCCTGCTGACGTGGCTGAGCCTGATCATTCTGATCCTCTCTGTTTTCAATTACATCAACCTGACCATCGCCCAGAGTACCGGCAGGCTCCACGAAATGGGAGTTAAACAGGTATTCGGGGCCGACCGCTCCTGGCTGATCCGGCAATTTATCCGGGAAGCCTTTATCCAGGTGGCACTGGCCCTGATCCTGGCCCTGATCCTGGCCATTTTCCTGAAGCCTTTGCTCGAAAAAATTCTGGGCAAGGACATAGATATCCTGATGATCGGGAGGGACCCCCTGGCCCTGATCATGGTGCTGGCGGGAATGCCCCTGATAGCAACTGTCTCCGGAATCTACCCGGCCCTGGTGATCTTACGCCTGCAGCCCCGTGAAGTGCTGTTCAGGCAGGTGGGACTGGTTCGCCGTAGCTTCGATATCCGAAGGTTGCTAACCATCCTTCAATTCACGGTTCTGGTTGCCCTGATGATCTCCGTTATCACCCTGGCCGGGCAACTCCGCTATGTGCAGGACAAGGACCTGGGCTACAGTACGGAATTGCTGGTACGCGCCATGGTCCATCACCGCATCCAGGAGAAAGTGCCCGCCATGATGGATGAGATCTCCTCACTGGCGGTTGTGAAGAGCTGCTGTGCCTCCATGGGAACTCCGGGGGCTATCTGGTCCACTTCAAGTGATGATAATGTGCGGACATCCCAGATTGCTGCCGATTACCGTTTCCTGGAGACCTTTGAGCTTGAACTTACTTATGGGCGCAACTTCTTCGCCGCCGAATCCACCGACGTATGTCTGGTCAATGAATCCCTGCTGAACGATCTGGGGGGATGGGACTCGGCTGAGAACCGCGAGGTTTTCGGAAGCCGGGTGGTAGGAGCGTTCAGGGATTTTTATTTCGAGGACCTGTACACACCTATGGGGAACCTGCAGATCCGTAATGAACCGGATGTGGCCCATCTCTGCATCCGCTTTTATCCGGGCGATATCGCTCAGGCACTTGCCAGCGTTGAACAGGTTTTTAAGAAGCATGCCCCTGACTATGCTTTTAACTATGAATTCTACGATGATTGGATGCAGGCCAAATACCTGCAGGAAGAAAAACGGTCCCAGAGCATCCGGCTGCTCTCTCTGTTCGCCATTCTGTTATCCTGCATGGGCCTCTTCGGGATGGCCCAGTATACGGCCCGCAGGCGAATGCGGGAAATCGGGATCCGGAAGGTGAACGGAGCCGGCGAGCTCCAGGTTCTCTGGCTGCTTAACCTGGGTTTCTTAAAGTGGATTCTGCCAGGTATTGTTGCCGGGATCCCCCTGGGCTGGTACTTTATGCAGAAGTGGCTGGCTGGTTTCGCCTATCATACCAGGCTTTACTGGTGGATATTTGGTCTGGCGGCCCTGGTGGCCCTGGTGGTGGCTATTCTTACAGTCAGCTGGCAAAGCTGGCAGGCCGCCAGAAAGAATCCTGCTGAAGTATTGCATTATGAGTAACCATCCTTAAAAAAATGAACCTGCCCCTGCCCGGGGACTGATACTATCTGTTGCGTGGTCCGATTCTATCTTTTGATTTCAAAAATATCTCCATTACATTTATTCCCGCCAAAAGGAACCCGCCGATGGAACAAAAACGCATTCCCGGATATTACGGACTAAGGATCTATATAACCTCCATCCTTCTCTATTTCTTTCTGGCATTGCCATTTATCGGATTTATCATTTTCCAGAATGTACCCGCTTTTATGGAGAACCGTCCCGATGCTCAGGAAGGGACACTCGCCCGGATGGATTCCCTTCGTGCGGTTTTTGATACCATTCCGGATCTTGAAGCGGAAGAGATCGACAGTCTGGTGGCCCTGGCCATGCAGGGGGACATTGACAGCCTGGTAAACAAGGCCGTGGCAATGGCGGGGAACCTGCCGGATACCCTCTCTTCCGGATCCGGTGGGGATATTCTGATCGGTACCCACCCGGAAGAGCAGCAGGGGATCCGGATGTTTCAGGAGAAGGGACCCTTCTCCCGCTATTTCAGGCTCCTTTTTCTGTTGATTCTTCTCAGCCTGCTGGCCGGATGGATTTACAACAGACCCCTCAAGCAATTCTTCCGCAAAAAGTCAAGAAAAAAAGAGGTTTCCCCGAAACTGCAATCAATTTGCAAAAAGCGCCTTTTTAGGGTCCCCCTGGTCAACAGTCTTATTGTGATCTTTCCCAATCTGGTGGTGATTCTCTACTCCTTAATATTCCTGGTCGGGAAGGTTCCAGTGGAGGAAGAGGTGGAAGGAAGCATGTTTATCCAGCTGCATTACCTGACCCTGGTGGCCACCCTCCTGGAGTTCCTCTTTGCCTATTACTGGCAGAGGCACCGGGTGCATATCAAATATATTGAACACGTCTACACGGAAACAGAACTGCGCAGGCAGGTATTCCGGAGAAAGGG
>CAYRLP010000041.1:5020-10523 GCA_964424935.1 uncultured Bacteroides sp. | reverse complement strand
GTTTCGGGCATTCCGGATTTACGGGAACCCTGGCCTGGGACGATCCCCAGTACGAGTTGGTTTACATCTTCCTTTCCAACCGGGTCCATCCCGATATGGGAAATAACCTGCTGATTGATATGAATGTGCGTACCGATGTACAGCAGGTCATTTACGATGCCGTGATGGATTAGCTGCTCCAAAACAGGGCGGAATTTCCCTCCCGTTTGATAATTATCATGGTTTCCCCTGTTCCGGTGAAATAGTTTTGAGTAATTTCAGAGGATACTTTCAAAGCTATGAAACCAACACATTTGGAACACATCGGAATTGCGGTTTCCAGCCTGGAGGAGACGATCCCTTATTATGAAAAGGTGCTGGGGCTGGAGTGCTATGCCATCGAAGAGGTGGCCGATCAAAAGGTCCGCACCGCTTTCTTCCGGGTGGGGGAAATTAAGATAGAACTGCTGGAAAGTACCGATCCGGAAGGACCCATCGGGAAATTTATTGAAAAGAAAGGGCCGGGGGTGCACCACCTGGCCTTTGCCATGGAGAATGTGGCCGATGCCCTGCGGAATGCTGCCGAAAACGGGATCCGACTGATTGATAAAGTCCCCCGGAGGGGTGCCGAGGGCCTGCAGATCGGGTTCCTTCACCCCAAATCCACCCAGGGTGTTTTAACAGAGTTCTGCGGCCATGGATAAAACTAAGCACATTGCCACTACCGGTAATCAGGGAGAGCGGGTCCGGTCCGATTGTCAGGTGAAGCTGCAGCTCCGGGATAGGGGGGGCATCCGCGTTCAACTGCAAAGCAAGGTGGACCGGCTGTTCGGGGAGCAGATCCGGCAGCAGGCAACGGAGGTGATGGAAGCCCTGGGAGTGGGCCATGCCCAGATGGAGATAGAGGATTCCGGAGCGTTGCCCTTTGTAATCGGGGCCCGGATCGAAGCGGCGGTCAGGAAACTTATGGACACGGACCGGCACTGGATCCCGCCGCTCCTTGAACAAAACCACTCTGAGAGCTCCAGGGACCGTTTCCGTTTTTCGCGTCTCTACCTTCCGGGGAACACTCCCAGCATGATGCTTAATGCCGGGCTTCACCGGCCCCACGGGATCATCCTGGACCTGGAAGATTCGGTGGCTCCCGGGAAAAAAGATGAAGCACGTATCCTGGTCCGGAATGCCCTGTGCCAGGTGGATTTTTACGGGGCGGAACGTATGGTGCGAATCAACCAGTTACCGGCCGGATTGGAAGACCTGGAGGAGGTGGTCCCCTTCTTTCCTCACCTGATCCTCCTGCCCAAATGTGAACACTCTTCACAGGTTGAAGAGGTGGCCGGACATATCCGATCCATCCTGAAAGCCCACCGGCAGAAACGGGAAATCTTCCTGATGCCCATTATCGAGAGCGCCCTGGGGGTGGAGCATGCCTTTGAGATCGCCACGGCCTCCGGCAGTGTGGTGGCCATGGCCATCGGGCTCGAGGATTTCACGGCCGATCTGGGGGTTCGGCGCAGTGCGTCAGGCGAAGAATCGCTCTATGCCCGTACCCGGCTGATCAATGCCAGTAAGGCGGCAGGTATCCAGCCCATTGATTCGGTCTATTCGGATGTGGCCGATATGGAGGGGCTGCGGAAGAATGTGGAAGCATCCAGGTCGCTGGGATTCGAAGGGATGGGCTGCATCCATCCCCGGCAGGTTCCTGTGATCCACGAGGCCTTTATCCCTACTGAGGAAGAGATAGAAAGAGCCGGCCGGATCGTGGAAGCCTTTGAGGAAGCCGAAGCAGGGGGATCGGGTGTAGTGGCCCTGGGAAGCAAGATGATCGATCCCCCCGTGGTGAAAAGGGCCCAGCGGACCCTGGAGCTGGCCCGGAGACTTAAAACCTAAAAAAGCGAGTATGAAAACCATACTGAATGCAGCAGGGAGGCAGGTTCCCGACGAGATCAACGGGGAGACCGCCGTTCCTTTCCGGGGTGTTGGGAAGTACAGGCCGGGTGGAAAGAAACATGCTCCTGCCATCTCCAGTTGCAGAGACTATCCCGCTGATGGAAACAAGGTGGTAGGGGACCTGCGGAAGGCACTCGTGAAGGCAGGCCTGCGCGACGGAATGACCATTTCCACCCACCATCATTTCCGCAATGGGGATTATCTGGCTAACCGGGTATTTGACCTGGCCAAGGAGATGGGGGTCAAAGGACTGCGCTGGTTCCCCTCTGCCTCCTTCCCCTGCCATGAGCATCTGATCCCCTACCTGATGGACGGGACCATCCAGCGCATCGAAGGAAGCATGAACGGCCCCCTGGGCCGCTTTGTCTCCGAAGGAGGAATGGAGGGTACGGCGGTTTTGCGTTCCCATGGCGGGAGGTACCAGGCCATCCAGGACGGGGAGGTCCGGATCGATATTGCCGTGGTCGGTGCCCCCGCCGCAGATGAATTTGGAAATGCTCATGGCCTGTCGGGCGATTCGGCCTGCGGACTGCTGGGATTCGCCCTGGCCGATTCAGAATATGCAGACAAGGTGATCGTGGTCACCGACAACCCTGTTCCTTTCCCATGTGTGCCCTGGCAGATCCAGGGAAACCATGTGGACTATGTGGTTCATGTGGATAAGCTGGGAGATCCCTCCCAGATTATCTCCGGCACCACCCAGATCACAAAATCGCCCGACCGCCTGCTGCTGGCCGAACTGACCGCAGAGTTCTGCAGGGCAGCCGGGATCATCCGGGAGGGTTTCAGCTTTCAGTCCGGTGCAGGCGGAACCTCCCTGGCGGTGGGGGAGTATTTCCACAGCATCATGAAAGAGGAAGGGATCCGCGCCCGCTTTGCACGCGGGGGGAGCAACAAGTACCTGGTGTCCATGCTGGAAGAGGGGCTGGTGGACTACATCCTGGACGGGCAGACCTTCGACCTGGAAGGGGTCCGTTCCCTGGCGGAAAACCCGGGCCACGTATGGACCAGCCCGTTTACCAGCTACAATTACCACGGGAAAGGAAACTTTGCCGGAATGGTGGATGTGGTGATCCTGGGGGCCACGGAAGTGGACCTGGAGTTCAATGCCAATGTGGTCACCCATTCCGATGGCTACCTCTTGCACGGGATCGGTGGATGGCAGAACTGCCTGTTTTCCAAAACCGTGATCCTGCCCGTCCCGCTTTTCAGGGACCGGGTTCCAGTCCTCCGGGAACACGTGACCACTCTGTGCGGACCAGGGGAGCTGATCGATGTGGTGGTAACCGAACGGGGGATTGCCATCAATCCCCGCCGTACAGACCTGATCGAGGCCACAAAAAACAGCGGGCTGCCCCTCCGGACCATGGCTGAGCTGAAGGCCGAGGCAGACCGGATCTGCGGGATTCCAGCCCCGCCTTCTCTGGAAGACAGGGTGGTGGCCGCCATCAAATGGGTCGACGGGACCGTGATCGATGTGGTCCGTCAGGTACGCGGGTAGCGGCTTTTTTATATCTTCATGCAACAATTCAACTAATCATTCGTCATTGTGGCAGAAAAAGGGAAATCTGAAACCTTCACACCCAGGCACCTGGATCTGATAGAAGCCTGCAAACGGGGGAATCAGAAAGCCCAGTTCGAACTGTACCGGCTCTACTATGTAGCCATGTACAACACCACCCTGCGGATTGTGGGGGATTCCGATGACGCGGAAGACGTCATGCAGGAAGCGTTCTTAAAGGCATTTACAAGGCTGGATAGTTACCGGCAGGAGGTGAGTTTCGGGGCGTGGCTGAAGCGGATCGTCATCAACAAGGCCCTGGATTTTCTTCGTTTGAAGAAAGAGCAGCTCTCTCTGGAGGATGCCGGACCCCTGGGGGATACGGCTGAAGAAGTTCCGGAAGAGACGGATGCGGAGTACCGGGCCGATGAGATCAAAAAAGCGATCTTCAGCCTCCCGGAAGGATACCGGATCGTTCTTTCACTCATACTTCTGGAAGGGTACGACCATGAAGAAGTTTCCTCCATCCTGCATATTTCCAATGCCACATCGAGGACGCAGTTCCACAGGGCGAAAAAGAAACTGATCGAACTGTTGAAAGCAAACAGGGAAGAACATGAATGAGATAGAAAAACAGATCAAAGAGCAGAGGCTGCTGCTGGATTCCGACCGGCCCCGGAAGGGCCATGAAGAGCGGTTCCTTCAGAAGCTGAAGAGGATGCCAAGGCAGGGTCCGGTTCGAAGGATCCGTTTCAGGCATGCACTCCAGGTGGCTGCCTCGGTAGCCATTATTCTCACCTCAGCCGTGCTCCTGGTCCGAAAGGATAAGAGTGGCGATAAGGTGGCCGTGCAGGAAATCCCTGCTGCCATCATGGAAGCAGATGTCTATTATACTTCCCAGGTGGATGCAAGGTATGAGGAGATCAGGGATTTTCATTTCGATGACCAGGAGGAAAAGGCTCTTCTGCTTGATGAGCTAAAGGACCTGGAAGAATATCATCAGCAATTGATGAAAGATCTGGAGGCAAATCCGGACGACGAGCGGGTGCTTGCTGCCATGATCCGTCACTACCAGCTGAAACTAGAATTAATGGACCAAATCATAAGACAATTGAACCAAATTAAATCAGAAACTTCTGAATATTATGAAAAAGAGAGTAGTTAAATTGAAAAGTTTGCTCCTGTTTTTGCTCCCGATGATTGCAGTAGGCTTTTCTCTTTCTGCACAGGATGCCATGAAAGAATACTCCGAAAGCTATGATGTGAGCAAAGGGGTGACGCTGAACACGGATACCAAGTATTCGGATGTGGAGTTGATTACGTGGGACCAGAACGTGGTGGATATCCTGGCCGTGGTGGAGGTGAATGCCGCTTCCAAAAGCAGGGCCGAAGAGGCTCTGGATAAGGTGGATATCCAGATCGGTAAAAGCGGGAACAACATCTCCGTGGTTACCGAAATGGAAAATGGCTGGTCGAGAAATGTGAAAGTCTCCATCAAAATCACAATCAAGGCTCCCGCGTGGACAAATCTGGATATGGAAAGCTCCTATGGGGATATATTTATCCAGGAAGCAACGGGACAGGTTCAACTGGACATGAAATACGGAAACCTGAAGGCCGGCAGCATTACCAGAGGCAACGAAAAACCCTATAATTCCTTTGAATTGGCCTATTCCGACGGAGCCGTGGATGAAGCCGGGTGGCTTGAACTGGACATCGCGTACAGCAACATGGAAATCAATGCTTCGGCCATGCTCTTTGTGGAAAGCAAGTACTCCAAACTGCTTGGAGATCAGGCCGGGGGCATCGTGACCGAAGGCACCTATGATAAATATGAGTTTGACGAGGTGGACAGCTTTGTGGCAGAACTGAAGTATTCCGGACTGAAGTTCGGAAAGCTGAACAAGGTCCTGAACCTGCACTCCGCCTACACAGGTGCCAAGATCGGAACCCTGAGCAAGGGATTCGACAAAGTGGAAGCCGAGCTTTCCTATGGCAATATATCAGTAGGGTTGGAGCAGGGAGCCTCCTTTAAATTCGAAGGCGAAGCCAAATATGGAAACATCAGTGTTC
>CAYRLP010000041.1:0-5010 GCA_964424935.1 uncultured Bacteroides sp. | reverse complement strand
AACCTGAGCAGGTCCAAGGAGAACAACTATCAGAAGGTCTGGGGCAATGTGGGTTCAAATCCCAAGGCCACCATAAACGTGATCACCCGATACGGTAATTCGAGTTTCGAGTAGATAAGGATCCCTTATTATTGTTTACACACTCCCGGAATTTTAATAATTTCGGGAATTTTCTTTTATTAACCCTAATTCATCCATGAAATGAAACCGCAAACCTATCTTTCCATGGTTGTTCTCTTTGCATTGCTTCTTGGCTCCTGCGGGACCCCTGCAGACCAGGCAAGCGGGACAGCCCCTGATCCGGAACCCTATGAATATGCCCTGGTGTTGCACGGCGGAGCAGGAAATATGAATTTCCAGAATGTACCGGAACCTGTCCAGGAGAGGTTCAAACATGTACTGGACAGCGCCCTGCAGTTGGGCCTGGATGTGCTCAGTCAGGGAGGTACCAGTGTGGATGCGGTGGAAACGGTGATCCGCAGCATGGAGGACAATCCCCTGTTCAATGCCGGCAAAGGGGCAGTGTTTACCAGTGAAGGGAAGAACGAGCTGGATGCTTCGATCATGACCGGACAGGACCTCAATGCGGGGGCCGTGGCCGGGGTAACGGATATCCGGCACCCTATCTCGGCAGCCCGGGCGGTCATGGAGCAATCGGAGCACGTAATGCTGGCCGGGCACGGGGCCTCGGTTTTTGCCGGGCAGGCAGGACTGGAGATCGTGGATCCTTCATTTTTCTATACCAAAAACCGGTATGAATCCTACCAGCGCGCCCTTGCCAGGGAAAAGCATGGAACGGTGGGCTGCGTGGCCCTTGATAAACAGGGAAACCTGTGTGCTGGCACTTCCACGGGGGGAATGACCAATAAAAAATACGGGCGGATCGGCGATTCCCCCATCATCGGAGCCGGAACCTATGCCAATAATTCCACCTGCGGGGTTTCGGCCACCGGCCACGGGGAGTACTTTATCCGATGGACCGTTGCCCACCAGATCTCCGTTCTTATGGAATACAAGGGTTATAATGTGGAGCAGGCGGCCCGGGAGGTGGTGGAAGGAACCCTGATGGAAGTGGGTGGCGACGGCGGGGTGATATGTCTGGATCGTTTCGGCCGGCCGGCCATGGTGACCAATACCACCGGTATGTTCAGGGCCTATGGAAACTCGGAAGGGGAGAGGATGGTTGCCATATTCAAGGAAGATCCGCAGGAATCTGCCAACTAAACCATACTCAGGAAACCCGCCGCTTGAAGGGCAGGAAAGTCATGAAATCGGCATGGTGGACGATATACGCTTCAGTGCTGCGATTCACCAGGTCCCCTTCCCCCGCATGGGCGGAAATAATGTGGCACACCTCCGTGGGCACCCCGCAGCGTTCAGCCAGGGACACCCCGGAGAAAGGGTGGCGGAGGTACCTGCCGTAGGATCCCTGCACGGCCTGACCGTTTTCGTCCAGTTCGTATTCAAGCAGCTTCCCAACATCGGCCAGGATGGCACCGGCAATCAGCACATCCATGTCCACGGGCAATTCCTCCCCGAAGAATTCATTCATTTTAATCCCGCTTTCACGTGCAATGTGGACCACGGCACGTTTGTGTTCCATGAAGGTGACCTTCAGATCCGGTCCGCACAGAAGGGTAAAGGGGATCCGGTTCAGATCATCCGGGGAGAGCACGCTCTTTTCCAGGGCAAGCTCCCAGACACGGGCCGTTTTTGACCGGAGATCCAGGTCTTTGATCCATTCCAGTTCGGGCCAAAGTTTCAGTACTTCTTTTTGGATGGGTTCCATGGGGCTTGGTTAAAGATTTGCAATGATGGCGTCGGCCATCTCTCTGGTGGAGGCAGCGCCTTTTTGAAGGACATCGGGCCTCCCCGCCATTTTCATCATGTCGTAGGTCCGGACCCTGCCATCTGCAATCACCCGGGTTATGGAAGCTCTGATCCTGGCGGATATATCAGACTCGTTCAGATGATCCAGCATCATGCAGGCTGATTCGATCATGGCGATGGGATTCACGATGGATACCGGGTATTCAGCGTATTTAGGAGCCGAACCGTGTGTGGGTTCAAAGACAGCGACCTCTTCACCCAGGTTGGCACTGCAGGCGAATCCCAGTCCCCCAATCAACCCGGCAAATCCGTCGGAGACGATATCCCCGAACATATTTCCGGCTACGATGATCCCATAATTCTCCGGATTTTTTGTGAGCCACATCATCTGTGCGTCGATGTTTGTGTTCCAGAGTTCGATTCCCGTAAAATCCGCTGCCTGGATCTCCCGGGCCATTTTGTACATCATTCCTGAGGTCTCACGGATCACATTGGGCTTTTCACAGACGGTGACACTGCGGTATCCGAACTTTACGGCATATTCGAAGGCTGCACGGAGAATCCGTTCCGTAGCTTTCCTGCTGAAGATGCGTGTGGAGACAGAGAGCTCTTCTCGGGGGACGTTTCCGAAATTCTTCACGAATCTGGGATGGGACGAAAGCGCCTGGTATACGAGATCGGGGGGATTGCTCCACTCCACGCCACCGTAAAGTCCCTCGGTATTCTGCCTGAAGATCACCACATCCACTTCAGGCTCTTCGATAACATCGCCGGCTCCTCTGCGAATGAAATTCAGTGGATTACCTTTATAGGTCCTGCAGGGTCGGATGCATACATCCAGGTTGAAATGCTGCCTGAGTCCGACGATGGGACTGGAGTAGACCAGGCCCTTTTCTCTGAGTGCAGGATCCAGCTCCTCCGCCGCAGCATCTTTGGGTTTGCTGGTAATCGCTCCAAAAAGGCCCGTTTTATGTTTTTCCAACAGGGCAATGGTTCGGTCGGGAAGCGGATTCCCTTCACGAGTCCAGAACTCCCAGCCTATATCCCCTTCCACATAATTGGCCTTGAACCCGGCCTTATCAAGGACCCGAACGGCCTCTTCGAGAACAACCCTCCCGATTCCATCTCCCGGTAGTGCTACGATGGTACGCGTCTGCATGTTTATAAACAGTTAAGTTGAAGCTGGCAGAAATGTTATCTTTGCGAAAGTAGAATTTTATTCCCGGTCTCATATGTCTGAAGAACATATTTGAGATAAAAGATATTGAAAAACATAAAGCCAATAATTCAAACCGTTCATGCATGATATAACCACGCTTCAGCCCGAAGCAGTATGGACTTATTTCAATGAAATCCTAGCCATTCCCAGGATCTCCAAAAAGGAGGATCAGATCCTTGAATATTTGATCAGCTTTGCAAAGAAACATCAACTGAAACATCAACAGGACCAGGTTGGAAACCTTCTGATTTCCAAGCCTGCATCAAAGGGCATGGAGGACCGGAAAGGAGTCATCCTGCAATCTCATGTGGATATGGTAGGTGAGAAGCATGCCTCTGTCGTGCACGATTTCAGCAAGGATCCCATTGATGCCTACCAGGAGGATGGATGGGTGAAAGCCAGGGGTACCACCCTGGGCGCAGATGACGGCATAGGCATTGCAGCTTCCATGGCCATCCTGGCTTCTGATGCCATTGAACATGGCCCGCTGGAATGCCTGTTTACCGTAGATGAGGAGAGTGGAATGACCGGAGCGCTGGGACTGCAACCGGGCTTTTTGAAAGGAACCATCCTGCTGAACCTGGATTCAGAAGATGAAGGGGAGATTTTTATCGGTTGTGCCGGGGGGACAGATACCGTGGCCACCTTCCGGTACAAGACCTCCCGGGTAAAGCGCAACTGGGTGGCTTTCAGGGTCCGTGTTGGTGGATTGCAGGGAGGACACTCGGGTGATGAAATACATAAAGGGCTGGGCAATTCCATAAAAATACTGAACCGCTTTCTCTGGAATGCCGATCAGCGGTTCAAGCTCCGACTTTCCTTCTTTGCCGGGGGCAAAGCCCGGAACGCCATCCCCAGGGAAGCGGAAGCAATAATGGTCACCACATCAGCAAGCCTGGAACTGATCCGTGTGTATTTCGAGTCCTTTGTTCAGATCCTTAAAGAGGAGATGGAACGATCGGAGCCCGATTTTCATATGAGCCTGGAAGAGGTATCACTTCCCGAATCGGCAATGCACAAAAAGCAACAGCAGAAACTGTTCAATGCCCTCTATGCCTGTCCGCACGGGGTCATTGCCATGAGTCAGGCCATCCCGGGTCTCGTGGAAACCTCCACCAACCTGGCATCCATCCGGCATTCCGGGGAGGATGTCCTGGAGATAGTTACGAGCCAGCGCAGCAGTGTGGAGTCGGCCAAACAGGATATAGCAGACCGAATTGGATCCCTGTTCAGACTAATGGGAGCCACCATCCGGCATACAGGGGGATATCCGGGTTGGAAGCCGGATACCTCCTCTGAAGTACTTAAAACCTCTGAAAAGGTTTACAGGCAGCTGTTTAAAAAAGAACCAGACATCAAAGCGATCCATGCCGGGCTGGAGTGCGGTTTGTTCCTGCAGAAATATCCCCACCTGGATATGATCTCCTTCGGCCCCACCATCAAGGGGGCGCATACCCCGGAGGAACGTTTGCGGGTGGATACGGTGGAACGGTTCTGGGAGTTCCTGCTTGAAATGCTTAAACAGGCTCCTAAGGCCTGACCGCATCCGGACTCAATCCACCGGTTCAAATTCACTTTTATTTACGCCGCAAACCGGACAGTACCAATCCTCGGGGATTGCTTCAAACGGGGTGCCCGGCTCAATGCCTCCGTCAGGATCCCCCTCTTCCGGATCGTATACATATCCGCAGACCTTACACTGGTATCTTTGCATGGTTGGGGTGCTAGATTTATATTATACATCTTCGGCCTGTCCCGGCTGCCAGCAACATTAACGACCCGGTAACCACTTCCCCTGTTTCCAGATCCAGTTGGGAACCGTTCATGCTGTGCGGGATCAGATATACCGCCAGCATCACAAGCGCTGCAACAATGGCCAGCCATTTTCCATAGGACTTCTTTCGGAGGAACCAGGCAACCAGGAAGGCGATCAGTGCAAAAACCACCTTGTTATCGGTCAT
>CAYRLP010000040.1:9972-10614 GCA_964424935.1 uncultured Bacteroides sp. | reverse complement strand
GAAGCTCCGTTGAAGAAAGCGCTGGAGATCAGGAACAACGAGGAGATTTTCCATGCCAGGACCGGCGAAAAGATAGATGCCGCCTATATCGTTGATTTCATGGAACCGGATCTGCAGGATCTGAACGGTCAGCGCCTGGCTCTCTCTGAAAGAGTGGAAAAACAGGAGCTGCATGCCTTCATAGAAATCGGTCCCGATATTCTTCATCCGGCCGGTGAAGAAAAAGAGGGATATCTAAAATACTATTCCCAGCATTCCTTCAATGACCAGATCCGTTACTGGTTCCAGAACGTGGTGAACAACAACCTCAGGGAAATGCGGGCCGCCGAACTGAACCTGGATGAGACCCAGGCCCAGGATTTGCTCTGGTGGATCAATGTGGAAGGAATGGGCCTTGTAACCGTTGACAAAAAAACGGGTGAACAGGTTGATGCTGAACGGACCAATGAACTTCAGACCTTTCTGATACCCTACGTGCTCCTGATCCTCATGTTCATGCTGGTCATGATGAGCGCCATTCCCCAGCTCAGCAGCGTAATGGAAGAAAAGTCCGAAAAAATCGCGGAAGTGTTGCTGGGAACCATTACCCCGTTTCAGTTTATGATGGGGAAAGTTATGGGAGGGATCGGGGTTTCCCTGACC
>CAYRLP010000040.1:0-9962 GCA_964424935.1 uncultured Bacteroides sp. | reverse complement strand
ATCTATGTGGGAGCAGGAGTTTTTACACTGAATTACATAGATATGCAATCCCTGATCCCGATGGATGTGCTGCCCTGGTTTTTTATCTTCACCGTCCTTTTTATTCTGATGGTAGGTTCAGGAATGGCTGCCCTGGGTGCCACCTGTAATGACAACAAGGATGCCCAGTCGCTTACGTTCCCCGCAATCCTTCCGGCCATCATTCCCATGTTCCTGATTGCGCCGATCATTGCAGATCCAACGGGACCCCTGGCTACAACCCTGGCGCTGATCCCACCCTTTACCCCCACCGTTATGGTGATTCGTCTGGCTTCCTCGGTGACCATTCCTATGTGGCAACCCGTGGTTGGATTGATCGGGGTGATCCTGTTCACCATTTTGTCGGTATGGATCGGAGCACGGATTTTCAGGACGGCCATTCTTATCCAGGGACAGAAGCCTACGCTGGCCACCCTCTATAAATATGCATTCAAAGGCTAGTCAGCGCAGCTTCGGGAAAAGCATGCCTGTCTTCTTTTTATAGTTCAGGTAATCATCTCCAAAGGCCTCTGTGAGAAGACGTTCTTCATATTTACTGATAAAGTAATAAAATACGATTATAAGCACCCAGAAGGCTGCGGAGGCCAGGGACATGGTTATCAGGATGGCCCCCAGGTAAAACAGGATGGCCCCGGTATATACCGGGTGCCTGACCAACCGAAACACACCGGTCTGGATCAATTCGGGTTCCTCTCTTTCGGTTCCGAAAATGGCTTTGAGCCCCCTGCGCGCCAGGATCCACCCGGCAACCAGCACCGGCAGGGCCATAGCGATGCGCAGGTAGTTGGAAACCCCCTGCAGCGGAGAGGTGGAATAATGATAAACAAATGAATCCGTGATCCAAATTCCCATAAAGATCACAAATAAGACCAGCTGCCCTGCATCGCCCCATCGGTGCTCACCGGTCAGATGTGAGTGATCGCTGTGCTGTTTTGTGCTCATTTTTTTTATTTCCGAAAATAGGATTAAATGTATTAAAGATGTTAAAAGCTAGCCTTGTATCGGCAGATTTTCGGCAAATAAAATACATTTGATATTTAAAACGCTGAATCATGAAGAAGTCCCTGTTTGCGGCTGTTCTCGTGCTTGTCTCGCTCTCAGCCTGTTCCCAGCAGGCAGATGAATCGGAAATTGACCGGAAGGTGGAAGCATTTTTTAAGAATCATGGGAGATGGTATAACATGAATGTTCCGGCCTCCGACGGGAAGCTGCTATATGATTTAATACTCAATAACAATTACAAACAGGTGCTGGAAATCGGGACCTCCACCGGTCATTCCACCATATGGATGGCCTGGGCACTGAGTAAAACAGGAGGAAAACTGATCACCGTTGAAATCGACAGGACCAGGCATCAGGAAGCCCTTAAGAATTTCAAGGAGGCCGGGGTGGATCACATCATAGACGCACGTCTTGCCGATGCCCATGAACTGGTCCCCGCACTCAAAGGGCCCTTCGATTTTGTATTCAGCGACGCGGACAAGGGATGGTACCGGAACTATTTTGTAGCGGTCGATCCCAAATTGAAGGTGGGGGGTTGCTATGCCACACATAATGTATCGGACCGGTACGGGCGTGGCGGTAACCGGGCATACCTGGAGTTCCTGCTGAGTCTTAATAACTATGAAACAACGGTCGACAACTCCGGAAATGGTATGGCCATCAGTTATAAGAAAGCGGAAAGATAGATCTGGGGAATATTCTTAAATTGCGAAGGTTTCCCCAGGACCATGACCAGAGTATCCCTAAAGATCTTCCTGTCCCTGTTTCTGACGGGCCTGACCGTTTTCCCGGCTCCGTCCCAGGAATATCACCGGCTACACGGGGACATAGATATCCTTGATTACCGCTTTGAGATCCACCTGAACGACACGACTGACAGGATCGAAGGGATCGCTGATATTACCGTAAAGTTTCTTAATGAGGTGGATCAGTTCCAGCTGGATTTAACCGGCATCCATGAGGACCGCAAAGGTATGAGTGTACAGCAGATCACCGAAGAAGGAGTAGGGATCTCATTTTTGCACCAGGATGACAGGATTACCCTGAGGATCCCCAGGGTCTTGCCGGGAATTATCCGCAACTACAGGATCATCTACAGCGGCATTCCGGATGATGGCCTGATTATTTCCAAAAACAAATTCGGGGACCGCACCTTCTTTGGGGATAACTGGCCCAACCGGGGCCATCACTGGCTTCCGCTGGTGGATCACCCATCTGACAAAGCCATGGTGGAGTTCCTGGTTTTAGCCCCGGACCATTACGGGGTGGTGTCAGTGGGTAAAAGACTCTCCGAATACAGGGAAGCCGGGATCGTCCATTCAGACTGGAAAACAACTGTCCCCCTTTCCAGTAAACTAATGGTAATCGGGGTCAGTCCGTTTGCAGTGGATCGGTGGCTGAGTCCGTCGGGTGTGCCGGTCTCCTCCTGGGTCTACCCTCAAAACAAAGAAGAAGGTTTCTATGACTTTCGCATAGCCACAGGACCCCTTGAATTCTTTGAATCCTATATTGCTCCCTATCTCTATGCAAAGCTGGCCAATGTACAATCAAAAACCGTATACGGAGGCATGGAAAATGCCAGCTGCATCTTTTACAGTGAGCGGACCGTCAACGGTAAACGGGATCATGAAAATCTGTTCGCCCATGAAATCGCCCACCAGTGGTTCGGGGATGGGGTGTCTGAGCTGGATTGGCACCACATCTGGCTGAGCGAGGGATTTGCCACCTACCTGACAGACATCTACATTGAACATGCACACGGACGGGATGCATTTCTGGAATCCATGCAGGATGAAAAGAGACAGGTCCTGAGATATGCACGGCGAAGACTGGCTCCCATCGTAGATACCACCCTGCCTGTTTCCATCAGGCTACTGAATAACAATTCCTACGAGAAGGCGGCCTGGGTTCTGCATATGTTGCGTCACGACCTGGGGGACGAACAGTTCCAGAAGTGTCTGCAGACCTTTTTTGATGAGTATAAGTTCAGCAACGCCCTGACCGAAGATTTCCAGGAAGTGGTGGAAACGGTCACCGGAAACAGTTATGGTGCCTTCTTCAAACAGTGGTTTTATCAGCCGGGACATCCCCGGCTCAGTATGAAATGGACCAGGGAAGGCAAAACCATTCGCATAGATATTACCCAGCACCAGAATCAGTACATTTTTGAATTCCCCCTGGAGCTTGAGATCTCTGGTAAAAGAAAGAATACGATCCGAAAAACACTGCAAGTCAGCCAGGAGTCTCAAAGTTATTCTTTCAGAATTCCGTTCCGGGCGGTCAAGGTGCGGATGGATCCGGATTCCTGGTTATTGTATGAAGAAAACTAGGAAGGAACCTCTTCCGATCCGCCGGGGTGAAGTGCAAAACGGCCTTTCTTTGCCGGATGAACCATATCGGGCCGTGGCCACGGCCATCCTCCGAACTGCGTTTTACTGTAATCCATGATGGTCTCCTGAATCTCTCCCATGGTGTTCATCACAAAAGGTCCGTAATTGGCTACCGGTTCCTGTATGGGTAAGCCCTGCAGGAGCAGCAGCCGTCCTTCCCTGTCCCCATTGGTAAGGCGGAGGGGAAAAGTGGCTTCCGTTTCTATCTGATGATCCGCTAAGACAGCTTCTCCCTGAATATCTAAACGATCCCCCTCAAAGAAATAAAGGGTTCTGTTTATTGCTTTGGAGGCAGGGGGAAGAGTCCAGACGGCTCCTTTATCCATCTGGATATACCAGATGGCTACCTCATGGTCCTTAAGGGCAGCCCAGGAATCCGGAGCGGGAGCTGGAGCATCTGTTCCTTCCAGGGATCCTGCCACTACCTCAACCCTGGTCGTGCGGCCCGCATCATCTTTCAGGTTAAGAACAGGGATGGTCTCCTTCCAGAGCATGGCGTAATAAGGTTCGACAAACTTGCTTTTCTTTGGGAGATTGAGCCAGATCTGAAACAGCTCAAGCGGATTGGGCTGATCAGGATTCAGCAAGGGAAACATTTCTGAGTGCTGAATGCCTTTCCCGGCAGTCATCCACTGCACATCCCCATGTCCATAACGTCCTGCACCCCCCAGAGAATCGGAATGGTCCACCACGCCCTTCCTCACTACCGTAACGGTTTCAAATCCCCGGTGGGGATGAACCGGAAAACCCGGAACTTCTCTGCCATGGTACATCCTCCAGCCATCCCTGGGAACAAAATCGTTGCCAAGCTGTCTGCCTGCCAGGGTACCACGCGGTCCGAATTCTCCGTTGCCCTCTGGATATGCATCTGAATGGTAAACACAAAAAAGAAAAGGATCCCGGGTTGCCCAGGGGAATCCCAGCGGTTCAATGCTCAATATGCCCGGTACTGGTTTCTGTTTTTCCATGGCTGCTTTTAGGGAAATAACAATCCTGCCCCGGTATTGTTAATCAAAACGGAACAGGAATCTGAAACAGGAACCGGATACTAAAGATACTTGTGGAGTTCCTCCGGTATCTTGAAAATGGTATACCGGTGCGAGTGTTCACCGGTAGCCTTGACCTTTTTGCCGGATACCTGGTAGGTACTTTTCTCCCCGGCTATCCGGGAGAAGTAAATCTCATGTTCGGTATTAGATGGATCAATCATCAGCAACTTAACCAGGTTTTTATCCAGTTTTGCCGCCAGGCTTTCCTGGCAGATTGGGCAATGAAAATCGAGTCGCTCACCCTCCTTAAACTGAAACCCCGGATGTTTGACGCTTGAATAATTGCCAACTTCCGGATGCAACAGCAGCAATCCCTTTTCCTTTTTCTTATTCTGGATTCTGAACACAATAGAATCTCCAACCCTTAAATGGCCCCTGCAATGCGGACACATGTACTGATTATTCATAAGCCTGTAATTAAAGGATCCTTTTGTTGCAAGATAAGGTCCGGGAAGTTTGAAGTCAATAAAAATTATAATTTTATAGAACGGCACCAGATGAGCAGAATCTATCATACGGTCCTAACACAGATCCGGTCGGGATCCCGGATTGTTCTGGCTACGGTGGTTCATACTGCAGGCTCAACCCCTCAGAAACCGGGAAGTTCCGCCGTATTTAATGAGAACGGGCTCCTGGCAGGGACCGTAGGCGGAGGGATGCTGGAGAGGGAAATACAACACATTGCCGAAAGTGTTCTGATCTCCGGACAATCTGATCATTTCTATTTTAACCTTGACAATGAACCGGGAGGCGAGGAACCCATTTGCGGAGGAGAAGCCGTTGTACTTGTGGATGCGGAGCCTTCCGTACATCTGGAGGCCCTGGAGAACATGGAACAGAACCTTGCCAGGCGCATGGAAGGATTCCTGTTAACGGCGGTGAGCCGCAAACATGACCAGGGCCGAACCATCAGACGGCACTGGATAAGCAGTGATCGGATGAACGATTTCCCGGTGGATGCGGACCCTGCATTTAAAAAGCTGGTCAAAAATCATATAAGCAAGGCTGTCCGCTTTGGATTTATTGAAATTGATCTGACCTCCCTTCCCGGGCACCCCGTAAAAAAAGCCTACCTGGAACATGTGCAGCCTTTGCCTAAGCTGGTGATTGCCGGAGGTGGTCATGTGGGAAGAGCCCTGGCACACCTTGCCTTCCTGCTGGACTTCGAGGTCACCGTGGTGGATGACAGGCCCGAGTTTGTAAGTGCGGATCACATTCCAGATGCCGATCACCGGGTGGTCGGGGATGCCGGAAAGGTGCTTTCCGGCTTAAACCCCGGCGCGGATACTTTCATTGTCATCGCGACCAGGGGCCATAGTCATGACGGGGAAGCCCTGAGAGCCTGCATCGGCTCAGATGCCGCTTACATCGGGATGATCGGAAGCAAGCGTAAGGTGGAGCATATGAAAAAACAGTTCCTGGATGAAGGATGGGCCACACCTGAACAATGGTCATCCGTATTTACTCCTATTGGTCTGCCCCTTGGATCCAAAACCGTCCAGGAGATCGCCATCAGCATTGCAGCACAGCTGGTGGAGGTCTTAAACAGGGAAAAAGGAACCGATGAGTAATCACTGGGCGGTTATTCTGGCAGCCGGATCATCCCGGCGGATGGGAAAGCCGAAACTTTTGCTCCCTTACGGCCAGAGCACCATCCTCGAAACCGTAGTTGACAATATCCTTAACTCCTGCATCGAGCATGTGATGATTGTTCTGGGGCCGGATCAGAATAAGATCCATCGGGCCCTGAGTAAGAAACCGGTTCAGTTCTGTCATAACAGGGACCATGAAAAAGGGATGCTCTCCTCTGTGATCTGCGGTATCAGGGCGCTTGCAGCGGATGCCCAATCGGCCCTTATTTTCCTTGGGGATCAGCCGGGAATACCTCCTGCTGTCATTAACCGTGTGATCGAAGCCTACAAGGAGGAGCTGTACGGAATTGTCATTCCGGTGACGGCCCACCGAAGGGGACACCCTTTGCTTATGGACATGAAGTACAAGAAAGCACTGGAGCAACTGGATCTGGAAGAGGGCCTCCGGTCTCTCCGACACCAGTTTCCCGAGGATGTCCTGGAAGTGGAAGTGGACGAACCCGGGATCCTGGTCGACATTGACACCCGTGATGATTATAAAAAGGCCTTAATGCACCGCCTTCAGAAGCCCGAAAACCATAGAAATCGTAAGTAAAATGAAAACCACAATCCAGAGCCAGAGGTGGCGTTTTCTGGCCCGTTCGATTCTTTCGCTCTGATTTAGTACTCCCGCCTGGAGATCGTCCAGGTAGGCTTTCAGCCTTCGTAAACCCAGCAGGCTAACCGCTTTCAGTGATCCGTAAATAAACAGAAACGCCAGCAGGGTAATCCCCGCAAACAACGCCTTGTTGTGAATCACATAGGTTCCCTGATCATTATCTATATACAGATTCAGATTAATCATCAGGATGATGGCAGATACGGAGGCGATAAGCAGCCAGATCTCATAGGGCCTGCGAAAGAATCGCAGCTGTTTCTGAATCAGACTCGCCAGGGAATCACTGTAGTCATTAATCTCCCTGAACCTGTAAAATACATGCAATCCGTATACAAGGGCCCCGATGGTAAAGGCCAGCTGGGCAATCAGGATCCAGATCATAGACCTGTTGTTCGAATATCCCTCCAGATTCATGGATAGGAGGATGAGGTTGGCCACCTTGATCAGGGCATAGAAAATCAGGTTAAAATGGATGCTTCGGTTTCCTTTTAATGTTTTTTCGCTTAAATATTGAGTAATCATAGCCTTGTCAGTTTTTTTGTCACTGAACAGACGTTCACTCCCCTTCTGCCACATATGGATCAACTCATCTTTTTTCATGATGCTTGATTTTGAATGTGCAATTCCGATCTTAGCTTCTCCCTGATCCTGGTCAGACGAACACTTACATTCTTTTTGCTGATCCCGGTAATCTCAGCTATTTCATTGTAGGAACACTGTTCCAGGTAGAGGAAAATTATGGTCTTGTCCAGATCCTTAAGTTTTGAAATCTGCTGGTACAAACGTCTTACCCTGGAATCCTCATCCAGGGATTCGATGGGATCTTCCGGGATTCCAAACTCCTTACCGGTGAGCTCCGTATACCTTAACTTACGGGCTCTCAGTCCCAGCATGGCCGTATTCAGGGCCACCCGGTACATCCAGGACTGGAATCTGGCTGTTCCCCGGTAGGTGGGAAAGGATTTCCAAAGCTGAAATACAATCTCCTGCTTTAGATCCTCCCGGTCCTCCCCGTCCGCATAGAGGTTACAAATCTTGTAAATGATCCCCATATGGC
The DNA here is from genome assembly GCA_964424935.1 of uncultured Bacteroides sp. GTDB lineage: Bacteria > Bacteroidota > Bacteroidia > Bacteroidales. The sequence continues at coordinate 2,175 of CAYRLP010000040.1, read as the reverse complement.
GGTAAATCATTTCTACAAAATATGCCTGGTCAGGTACCTGTTGACTCAAGTTCTTGAGGTTTGTAACCTATTAGTTACGAAATGGACAAAAAAACTACAGACTTTCCGGGAATTTATTGTTCCAGTGCATCGATCAGTTCCCTTACATCCGCATCATCGTTGAATACATTAAGAGAGATCCGGATGTTGTTCCCTCGCAGGGAGACGTAGACCTTCCTGGACTGAAACGTATTCAGAAGCACCTCTGAAGGGGTATTTCCCGGAAGCTGCAGTCCCAGGAGATGATGGGCCCTGTAAGCTTCATCATCCAGGATGGCCCCTTTCTGAAGTATATGCGCTATCAACGGTGTGCCCAGCGTCCTGCAATATTCCTGAATATTGGATACCCCCCAATCCAGAAGTTGCTTCAACGCTGCATCCAGCATGGGTATCAGGATGAAGTTGCTGCTTTGTCCCACATCAAATCGAATGGCTCCGGGTTTGTATCCTTTTTCATAATTGGTCAGGCGGTCAAAACGTTCCGAATTCGGTCTGCTCATCCATGATTCCTCCAGGGGGACTCCCTCGTTAAAGTCCTCGTGAATATAGGAGAGCGCCGTTGAATAGGGCCCCATCAGCCATTTATAGGCCGCACATACCAGGGCGTCTATCCGGAAGGCTTCTACATCCATGGGCAGGGCCCCGACCGATTGGGAGCCGTCCACGATCAGCTTTGCTCCTACTTCCCTGCACCGGGACCCGATTTGCTGCAGATCGAACCTGGTCCCGTTCATCCAGTGTACCGAGGCCATGACTACAAAAGCCGTATCCCGGTTTATGGCTTCAAGGATCCGCATATTCCACTCCATCCCCTTCTGAGGGATATCGTCGTTTCTGGCGACGACACGCAATTCTGCATGATGATCCATGCACCAACGTTGTGCAGTATAATAACAACTGGGAAACTCTTCCGATATGGTTAAGGCGTGCTGGCCCTTCCGGTAGGGAATGTTTCGCATCACACTGCCCATTCCGTAAGATACGGACGGCATGACCGCTACCTGGGTCTGTTTACCGTTTACCATGCGGGCAAATTTTTCCCGCACACCTACTACTCCCGTGAAGAAATCTGCCGGTTTGATGGAAGTGGGATCCCTTTTACCCCTCATTCCTTCGATCCCGGCCTCCTCTACGGATTTAAGCAGGGGCGACATATAGGCGCAGTTCAGGTAATGAATCCCTTCTGGCAATTGAAAAAGATGTTTCTGACAGTGCATAGTCTAAAGTTTATAGCTACGATCAGCGGCCCTGGATCAGGATGCTGTTGCAATCCGAAGCGGAAAGTCTGTGCCGAAGGATCTCCTGGTATTCTTTGGAGTGGTACCAGGCATCAAAATCCTTCTGATTGTCAAACCGGATCAAAACTGCACGCGTATAATCCCAGGTCCCTTCCAGCACTCGGGGTTTGTCATCCACAGCAAGATAGGTTCCACGGTATCTGGAAAAGATCTCTTCCGAATGATCCAGGTATTTCTGGTATTCCTGGTCGTTTTTTATCCGGATATTAGCCATGAAATAGACGCTCATCGTGATAGCTCCTTTATATATATATTCTTAAACCTTATCTTTAATTCATCATTCATATGTAACTGAAATGCAATGGATCCCCTTTCCCCGGAATTCCTCTCCTGGTGAAACTTATCGTTCAGGATCCCTTCACCGTTAAAAACGGTGACCCGGTTCCCGTTGACCCTGGTTTCGATATCCAATCCTTCACACACAAGCTCCAGGGTATTCCAGGCTTCCGGATCATCTTCTGCGTAAACCAGGCTGGTAGCAAGAGCTGATTCCGGAACCTGTCCGGGTTCAATTCTCCAATCGGGCAACGAGGGATGGATCCACCTGCGAATTCCCTCCGTTTCATCATAGATCAGTCCTGTTCGAAACGGGTCCGGGCCATGGATATCCACCTGGGGTCCATTTAACCAGCCCCCAAAACTGGCACCGTCAGATGTATCATAGTTGCTCCGGAACTGGACGCCGCTGTTTCCATCTGATGCCCTGAATACCTGGAATTCAAGTTTTAGATGAAAATCTGAAAACTGTCTTTCACTAAGAAGCCAGACATAGTTATGATCCGGATCGCCTGTGGAATTGCACTCAATGTACCCGTCATGTACCTTCCAGTATGTTTTG
>CAYRLP010000039.1:0-10646 GCA_964424935.1 uncultured Bacteroides sp. | reverse complement strand
ACCACGGTCTGGTCTCTCTCCGAGGATATGGAACGTCCGGGGGTTTACCGGACCGACTCCATTATTGCCGCAGAAAAAAATCAATACTATCAGCTTCGCATCGTATATGAATCCAGGCGTATAACAGCGGTGACCTTTATGCGTGAAGTTACCCCGTTCCAGAAAATGAATGCCTACCAGGTCCAGGAGGATCCCCCGCTTATGAAAGCCTATATCAGTGACAGTGATGAACCCTCTATCGTAAGGCTGGAGCTGGACTGGAGCGAGGTGTCCGGGTATGATAGCCTGCCGGATGTATCCACCCATGCGGTCATCTATCACTATACCCTGAACGGGGTGGATGTCAACAAATTCTTTAAGCCCGCCCAGGAGCAGGTACGGTTTCCACCGGGTACCGTTGTATTCCGGGAAAAGGAATCAGTGAACGCCTGGTATGGAGAGTTCCTTCGGGGTGTGCTGTCGGAGACGGACTGGCGGGGCGGGATGTTTGATGTGCTGCCCGGGAATGCCCGGACCAACATGGTGGGGGAGGCCATCGGCTATTTTACCGCTGCTGATATCATCCGGGATACGGTCGAGGTACAACAGGACGGGATCAGAGCCTTACAAACTCGAAGGTCGGGTATCCCTTGACCCCTTCATCTGAGTAAAAATCCACAAAGCGCAGCTTATAGTAAAAACCGTCGCGGTCCCTGATTACATAGGAGAGCCCCGGGACGATGGTATAAATCCCTGCATCAAAATCGTAGTACTTCCATTCATAGCCGATGATATCTGACTGTATGGTGAATTCCAGCTCTGAAATATGTTCGATGCGGATATCCATAAAATCATGGGTAGTGTCCACGGCGGCCTGCACGCCGTTTGGATTAAGCAATGCCCCGACAACCAGGTAGGGATAGTCATCCCCCTCATCGGTTACCAGCATGGTGGTGTATCTTGAAAAAAGAAGGCTCCATGTGTCAGGCAGCGGGGCAATTTCCCGGATCCCGGCGTCAAAGGAAAAATAGGTGGGGTCCATCAGCGGATCCAGGGTGATATGAATGGTCGTATCCATGCTGTTGTCCGGATTGGCCGTCCGGAGCAGGATATCATCACCGTTCAGGTCGAAGCGTACCTTTTTGAACCCGATAGGCTCTCCCAGTTCGTCGCTCCCAAGGTCAATCAGGTACACATACCTGAAAGAACGGATGGAATCCTCCAAGGATTCATACCAGGTTCCGATGGCCGTACTGTCCGGGTTACCATCCGAAGTGTCGAACCGCATGTCCAGTTGCTCCGGATTCAAATCCGCACTAAACAGCGTGTCCATGGAGTTGCCCGCGAGCATGAACCGGGAAGAGTTCAGTCGTATGGTCCAACCGCCTGCTTCGCCGGAAAAGGAAAGATCCCATTCCGAGACACTGTTAGTGGCGACTATTCCGTTGTTAAACAGGTCGAAATAGACCTGATTCTCATAGGACGGCCCCAGAGCAGCCTGACCCTCCGCCAGGTCGCCCTGTTCGTGCGGCGGGATCGGCGATTCCTCCTTAAAACAGGAATGCAGGATGACCATCATCAGGAATATGACCGTAAAGGTTCTCATAAGTCTTCGGATCAAAGCACGTTAAAATTATAGGTTATTCCCAGGAAATAGGTCCTGCCCCAGCCCACCAGGGAGGAGGCTCCGTCGCCGCCTCCATGACCCGAACCCCCGTTGATCCCTATCAGCTGCGTATTGTCAAAGATGTTTTTGACGCCGGTGTTGACGCGGACCTGTTGCCTGAACAGCTTGACAGACAGGTTCAGGTCCATGTTGTGGTAGGCTTTCAGGTAATGCAACGCAATCTCATCATCCGTGATGAAGGTATAGACCGGATATTTCCCCGAATATTTGTAGTACAGGTTGGCCGAGGCCTTGCTCTTAAAAAAACGAAAGCCGATGCTTGAAATGGCGGATGTGGAAAAGACAAATTCATCTGACTGGTAATAGGAATCTCTCCTTCCGATGTAGGAAATTCCTGCATCCACCGACAGGTTCCTTACCGGATAGGCTCCCAGTGTTACATCTCCTCCCACCGATTCGAAATGATCGGTGTTGGCATTTTTGTAATGAAGGGGGTTATCCGGATCCACCTGAACCAGGGATATCCGGTCCTGAATAATATTGTAATAGGCTTTGGCCTTCAGGTTCCAGGGAACAGAGCGGATATCCGAATTGCTGGATACGGTCAGGTTGAAATTATGGGAACGTTCGGCCACCAGATCCTCGTTTCCCTCGATCTGATGGTTCGTGTCATAGAATTGCAGATAGAGTTCCTTCAGGGAGGGGGCCCTGAATCCCCTGGCATAAGAGGCCCTGAAGATGGTTTTTGGAAGCTCGTACTTCAGATTGAGGGATGGGGTCAGAGGGGACTCATATTTGGTATTGTAAGAAGCCCTGATGGCAGGCTGAAAGGTAAACCGGTTGCTGAGGTGCCACTGCACGCTGGCAAAAAGTGCATAGTCCCCGATTTGCTCTTTCCCGTTCTGCATGCGTTTCCCGGAACCGTGTTCTACATTGATGTCAAACCCGAACTGGTAATCCAGTTTCCCCTCCTCGGCAGCATGGTTGAAGCCGCCCCGGGCCATGATGGAATGAAAGGTGGAGGTATCGTGTTCTTCCGGATTGGGGATGAGCACCGATTCCATGGTGGTCAGGTCCTTCAGGTACTTGGTTTTTCGCCGGTCGTAGTAGGAGTAAGCGGCCAGAAGATGGAGTTTGTTATCCCGTTTCAGGTTCTGATCCACATGCAGGCTGTTGTTAAAACGGGTGGTGGTGAACCAGGTATCCGTACCCTTTTCGTAGTAAGGGGGAAAAAGGTCGCTTCGGTCGAGCAGCTTCTCCCGGAAGAAATCCACCTTGTATTTCACGGAAGAGCCATTCTTACGGAAACTGTAGCTCGTACCAGCATTGTACTGTTCCTTTGGTTTCCACTCCTGGCTCCTGGAGGTGTCCACCAGGGAATATCCCCCGAAGAAGTTGCGTCCGCCGTTCACGGAGAGTCCATGGTTTCCGAAACGACTATCCGCATTCCCGTGCAGGTTGTAGACCCCGACGGATTCATAATATCCATGTACCCCTGCCCTGAATGGCACATACCTGTTTTCCCGGGTAATGATATTGACCACACCGGCCAGGGCATTGCTCCCATATATGACCGACATGGGCCCTTCCACGATCTCAATGTGGTCCACATTTTCCAGGTCGATCTGGCTCAGATCAATGTTTCCATCCAGCCGGCCGATCACAGGAACTCCATCCACAAGGATTTTCACGTTTTCTCCGGAAATTCCCTGCAGGTCCAGGGAGGATCCTGTGGAGGGATCGTTATTGATCCGGAAGGTCAGCTCTTTGGAAAGCAGTTCGGCCATGGTATTGGCCGACTGGTTCTCGATCCGGGGCTTGCCGATCAACTTGATATTGTAGATGGATTTATCTGCCCGCACCGGCTTATACTGGCCTGTAACCACAACCTCATCCAGCCCGAAATAATTGGGTTTGAGCCGCACTTCAAGCAGATCCCCCTGGACGGGCTCCTCCTGAAGATAGTTCTGGTAACCCATGGCGGTTACACTTAGAAGGATATTCTCGCCAAGGGGGACCCGGGCTTCCCCGTTTAAGTCGCCCACATGATACTCCTGCTTCCCGGTCTCCCTATCCTCGCAGCAGATGTGACAGAAGGGCACGGGTTGGCCATCGGTGTCATCGACCACCCTGATCTGTATCTCCTGGGCCAGGGTGTGGCCGAACAGGAGAAACAGCAGGCAGTTAAAAACAGAGATTCGAAGCCCCACCTTTTATTCTATCTTATTCTTTAATGAACCTGAGCACCTTTGAAGTCACGCCGGTCCCTACCCGGACAAAATATATACCCGGACTCAGGTATGATACATCGAGTGAATAGTTGGTGAAACCCCCTCCCTGATACCGGGTGGAATGGACCACCCTGCCGGTCATATCGATCAGGCTGATATCGGTGGGACCGTTCTGGTCGAATATCACGTGGATCCGGTCCGTGGCCGGATTTGGATAGACCTGAAGCAGCTGCTCCTCTTCGGTTCCGGGGGAGGAGACCAGGGACAGCTTCTCCTGCATAAAGGTGTATATCCCATCCGCCGATCCGCTGAATGCGGTGAAATAGATCTTATAGTAGGAGGAGTCCGTTTCCCCGAAGGTTTTCAGGTAGTAGACCACCGTATCGCTCACCACATAGGTGAAGCTTCCCATGTCAAAAGTCTTCCAGTCCGAACCAATTACACTGATAGTGTCCGTAAAGGAACTGTCCACATAGGTGTTATGGCTGGCCTGGTCCATGCCGCTTTCCCATACTTCCTGTGCCAGTACATGGTCATCATTGATCAGGACCCCGGTTACGAAGTAAGGAATGTTGTAATCCCAGTACCGTGTAAAAAGCAGGTCCCAGTCCGCCATGGCAGGCTCCCTGCTTACCCATTTGGTGCTGTCAATGGAGTAGTGAATAAAATATTTGTCAATGTAGTTGTTCGCTTCAAGCGTTACGGTTTGCTCGTCGCTTCCGTCCAGGTTGGCATACTTGAACTCCCAGGTATTGGCCATGGGATCTTTTTCGATAATGGCCAATTTCTTGTATGCCCCCGATATGGTCTTGATCACAAACAGGCTGTCCCCTGTGATCATATGGGTGGTCCCGTTGTATTCACCCCAGCCGTAATCATAAGGGTCCCCCGGGATGGTGTTGGCATTCAAAGCTCCCTCGTCAAAGGTTTCGATGGAATTGAATAGGAGAGAATCCAGCATGGCGGTCCAGTCAATGCTGGCTGAATCCACGCTGGCCCAGTCGTCGATGGTTCCATACGGCCAGGTATAGACCTCCACCCCGGCTCCATTGTTGGCCAGGACACTGACGCTAAACACCCGGGTAATAAAACCAAGGTCCCAGTTGTTCCTGGCCACCGTGGTCACGCTGCCGTTCTCCAGGCTGTAATAGACGTCGTTGGCATATCCCGCCCCGACAATTACCTCTTTCTGCTCCTGGGCCATCAGTCCCATGGTCAGCAATGCAATGGTTGAAAGTAGTAGAGTTCTCTTCATAGGTCGATTTTTTAAGTTTGGATAGATCAGAAAGCCAAAGCTACATGTGAAGTCTGAAGGAATTCTGAAGCCGCGCCAACCGGATTTTCAGCGCTGGACCTCAAAGGTATAGCTGAATTTTAAAGTAATGTTACGCTGATCATATGCGGGCAGGACGGGGATTTCCCGGTCGAGCCAGGTGTTCCGCCCTTCATTGAATACCAGGTAGAGATCGGTCCCCTCTTTGGGATTGTACCGGAAGCGTATGTTGGATATGACCTTGTGAATGGCGCTGTTATACTGCACAAAGGCCGACAGGGAAAGCTTGGTGGAGAACATGTAGAGTGCCCGCAGCCCGGCGATGTGGTTATTCAGACGCTGGTTCCGGTCGGGAAAACGGATCAGGTCCAGCTGATACATGCCGCCAAGTTCCACCGAGGCTCCGATGTTCCATTTGGGTTGAAAGCTGGGAGTAAGTTTGTAGCCGTCATAATACGCTCCCCCTTCGAACATGAATATGGTATAAAATGAACTGGTACCCGGGGTCTGCAGCATCAGTTCGGTACTCAGATAACTGTACCGCCCCACCGGAACGACCACCGGGTCGACAAGTTCAAAGTCCTCATCCAGTACGTCAATTCTGTAGTTCAGGCCCACGCTTCCCATCCAGCTGTTCTTTGAACTGAAGGTCCAGGTGGGCCGCATGGTGTATATGGTCAATGTGTAATCCGGGAGCCTGTAAAATATGTAGTTCGACAGTCTGATGTTATGCGACTGCAGCCAGGATTCTTCCGGAGAGATCCAGGTATAGGTCAGTACAACTCCGCCGGAAATGACATCGTTGAGCATTTCAAAACCAATGCCGGGATCAAAATCTGTTCCGGAATAGCCCAGTCCGGCCCTGTAGGAAAAGCCTTCCTGCCTGCGGCGCTCCCAGCTTAAACTAAGCACGGAAGGATCCAGGGAGAAGGGATTGTTTTCCGCACTGTCCTGAAGGGTCTGTGCAAGCCGGACGGTCAGGTAGTCATCTCCAAATACCCGGACCACACCGTCCAGGCCATAGGCAATATTATAGGATCCATCCACTCCGAGCCTGGAGGTCACTATACCACCCAGGTAGGAGTATTCATTAAAGACCCGCTTTTTTACACGAAAGGCCCCGAAATTTTCGGACGGTAGGTCCTCAAATGAAGCGGTCTGGAGATCCAGGAGACCGAAGTCCCAGTTGTTTACCCTGGTATTCAGGCGGGCACCGCCCCAGATCCGCACGGGGTTTCCTTCATACAGTCCGATCCGGCGGCTGTAGAACAGGTTGCTCTGGCCGCCCAGTCCAAAATCAAAAATACTGCTTCGCTCCAGGAAGAATTTCCTTTTCTCCGGGAAGAACAGGCTGAAACGGGTGGTGTTAAACTGCTGGTCATCCGCTTCCACCTGGGCAAAATCGGTGTTGACCGTCAGGTCCAGCACCGTATTGGGATTGATGCCATACTTGATATCCAGTCCGGGTTCAAACCTGAATTCTTTCCCGTATTCATAGGCGGTTTCGGTTTCGTTTAACTTGTTCTCCTGAACAAATCCGGACAGGATATAAGGTGTGATATAAAGAGGTTTTTTCGGACTCAGGTCCTCAAAAACAACTTCCTCGTACAGAGAAGGCTTGATATGGCTGGTTGGGCCCCATTCGTAGGAGATGGCCGGGAAGATATCCCCTTCATCCTTCGCAGGAATCCACCGAAAAACACTGATACCCATCACTGTCTCCCCGTCAATATCCTGGAAACGCAGACTGGAAATGGGAATCAGCATCTCAAAATACCAGCCCTTTTCATCATAGCTTGCTTTTACCTCCCAGAAGGTATTCCAGTCCATGTTCACGGGCATTTCTCTCATGACAATCGTACCGTCATTACTTACTGCGGCATCCCAGCGGAGTCCCAGGGGATTCGTGGCGAAGATGAGCGCATTCTCCTTGTCATTGTAACTGTCAAAGCCCAGCATGAAAAAATCAGATGACATGGTCTCCATGTCCCGTTTCTTGCCAATGGCCTGAATGTAGGAGGGATCGGACACATAGAGCGATCCTCCCACATAGACGTACTGGTCGTCATAGCCCATTTTGATCACGGATCTTTCGGATGGAGGGTTCCCAAATGTTGGTATATGTGATATCATGGGAAAGGGCTCCAGGTGGTCCCAGGCCGCTTCATCGGGTAAGCCGTCGAATACAGGGGCCTGGTCCATTCTTCCAATCACCCTGCGGCCCGATTCCTGTGAACGGGAGGGTTGAATCCCCAGGATGATCATAAGGAGGAGCAGTAGGGTTGATTTCATACGAATGTGCATGGATCCTGTAAGGGGATATAAATTTAGGACAATAATTCATTCCTCCAAGTAACCGGATCCACCAAAGCCACTGAAAATAAAGGGTGGGGTCAGAAGATATCCTTTCGAAATTCTGCGATAATCCGTTTCAGGTACTCAATTCCATAAAGGATCCCAAGAAGAACAAGGAAAAATCCCAGTAACAGGACAAATGAAAGGAATCCGTCCGCTGGTCTTCCTGTACCTCCCCAAAGGGGCAGCAGAGGCAGCCCCAGGAGGCCGAGGATAGTTTTCCCTCTTTTTGATAGCATCTTTTTTATCCAGAGAATCAGTGTATTACAAAGATAGCGAAAAAAAAATCCAAAATCAATAGGGGTAAGTACATCTCAGGGGTGTGTTAGCAGTGAAACCATTTGATGGAAAAAAAACAGTTCAATATTCATTTAAAACCAGAAATCATGAAAAAGAGCGTAATTTATTCGATGGCGGCCCTCCTGATGGGCGCACTGATTTTTACCGCCTGTGAGAACACCTTTACCGATGTTCCCGGGCAGGAATTTGAGAACAGCATTCTTCCCGATCAGCTTACGGTGGATATTCCGGAAGCCCTTGTGGAGGATGTGTCGGCCCTGAAGAGTACCCCGGAAGTGGATACCCTGAGCGGCAGGCTGATCTATGGCCACCTGCGGTTTTTTATATTCACCGGGGATCATGCAAGCCGTATTGTGAAGCATATTATTTACGGCATCCGCAGGTACAACATCGACCAGGTCAAGACGGTCACCTATGAAAGCGAGGATGACGGTCGGATCAAAAACCTGGTCGTGGTGGAAGCCCCTGAATTTGACGGGCGGACCTGGGAATACGGATTGACCATTACCGATGCCCTGTCTGAAGGAGAACCTGATGGCGGAAAGGGCATGCAGATCTTCTGGAACCAGAATCCCAAAGAGGGGATTACCGTGATCAAACCCTATAACCTGGACCGGACCACTGCAGAAGAATTTGCACAGGCCATGGTACGGATAGACTACAGCGGAGCCGGTGAGCTCGGATACGAACATCACATGATCGTATCCATCTCAGATCTGCCGGCGATCGATCCGCTGCTGGCTCCCTTTGCCATGGATGGCATGAAAATGTTTGTAGGAAAGACAGGGGATGTTGTGGATGTATACGGCAACTCCAGTCATCCCAATGCCAAGTTCCTTACCGAAAAAGTGGGTTATAACTGGGCTTTCGTGGCTTCGGGATCAGACGCGGATGATGCTGCAGTTGTGGAACTGGGTCTGCCTTTAAGCACCCTGGATTCAGACGACCGCTCCGTCCTGCTCGAAGAAAACTCTGTCTATAATGTCATGTATAACGAGGTGAAGACTGTCTGGCCCAATGCCAGTGATGAAATCCTGGAGGCATGGCTTGCCAATACCGAAGCCCCCGGATTTTTTGACCGGCATGGATTCATTCAGGGGGGTGAAGCTCCGGGAGATGAATTCCTTCCGCTGGTGGACCGTATCGCTTCCCTGGTGCCTTACAATCCCGTGCTAATTGCCAACCTGGAGATAGAATTCAAATAGGATATAGCCTCTTTCTGGCCCCGATCCAGAAGGATCCAGCCCCGTTCGAAAGCCGGACGGGGCTTTTTAATTATCCAATTATTCCCCTATCTTGTGTAATCTATGTGGACGCGCTTAGGTAAGCTACTGCAAATTGCTCAGGGTGACCGATCTATGATTGTCGCATTGCTGCTGCAGGCGTTTTGCACTGGGATCTTTGTCGGCACCCTGGAACTGGAGGCTAATACGGTATTCCTGGAGGCATTCGGAGCGGACCGGGTTCCCTTTGCCCTGATGGTTTCCGGATTGGTGGGGATGCTGATTGCCGCCGTATTCGGATACTTCAGCAAACAGCTGAAATTAAGGCCTTTTGGTATCCTGAACCTGGTGGTGGTGCTTGGTGCAGCCATTTTGATTGTAGGCGGGCTGCGCTTTCTGGAGCGCGATTATTTTGATTTTGCCACCTTTGTCTTCGCGGGTCCATGGATCCTGATCACCCTGCTGGGATTCTGGGCCACGGTGAAAGGATTTCTTTCCCCCAGCAGAGGTAAACAGTTAAGGGGATTGATCGAACTGGCCCTGGTTGGAGGTATGGCCTCGGCCCTCTTGCTTTCTCCCCTGCTCATAACCGCCGGTTTCCAGGTTCATGAGCTCCTCTATGCGGGTATGGGCGGTCTGATTCTTGCTGCCATGGCCCAGATGTATATCCTGGCCCGACCTGGAGAACAGGCAGGCAGTTACCGGAACAGGGCTGGAAGCGCAGGACCCATCAGGCTTTTCTCCAACAAGTATACGGCTTTAATGGCCTCCTTTGTGTTTTTTGGTGTGGCGGTGACCGTTCTACTTCTTTACCAGTTTCTTTCGGTTACCCAGAGCAGGTTTCCCGGGGGAAGGGAACTGGTTGAGTTCCTGGGTCTGTTTATGGGAACGGGGATTGTTCTGGGCTGGATTCTGAAGAGATTTCTTTTCCAGTGGATCAAAAGCCGGTTCGGGATCCGGATTACGCTCCTGTTCCTTCCGGGGACTCTGCTGCTCCTTGCGATCCCTGCTTCCATTTTCGGAGAGGGCTACGGATATGGAGGGAGCGTCCAGATGTTTGGTTACTTTTTTCTTCTGGTGGTTCTCTCCTATTTCTTCAGCCGTTCCCTGAATGTTTCCATGGAAAAACCCTCCATGAATGTGATTTTCCAGACCCTGAACACCAGGGACCGCGAGAACATACAATCGGGAATTGAGGGTGTTTTCAGCCAGATCGGGGTATTCACAGCCGGATTGTTCCTGTCCCTGTTCGTGATGCTGCAGTTCGTGGAACTGTACCATGTGAGTTATGTTTTGTTTATCCTCCTTCTGATCTGGTTCGTGGTGGGGCTTTCCCTTTATAAAAGCTATCACCGCCTGCTGAAGGTAACCCTCGAATCGGACCGTGTATTTGATCCTTCGGACCTTCGCCTGGAGGAAATCGAACAGTTCAACATCGAGCAATCCACTTTCTCCCTGGAGCTGATTGAATTCAATCCTTACTTCTTTCATTACGTATCCACGGAGCGGGAACTGTCCCTCCTGGCCCATACGGACCCCATGGTCCGCAGGACCATCTGGGATCATATATTGAAAACTTCGCCCGGACTGTCTGATCTGACGGTAAGTCAGATGCTTGTCAATGAAAGAGAACCGGACATCAAGGAGCGGATCAGGCA
>CAYRLP010000038.1:5957-10674 GCA_964424935.1 uncultured Bacteroides sp. | reverse complement strand
GGGTGGCGATTACATGCGTGGACGCGGCACCTTCGATCCCAGCCGGAATCCCAATTCCTATCCCATGACGGACACTCATAAATTCCCCAGCATGGTGAAAGTTAAGGTCAACAACACGGTGGTGGATCTTTTTTACCTGGAGGATGATCCGGCAGACCACAGGGGAGTGCTGTCCTGGTTTTCACAGCCAAAGGACGGAAAACTGAGGGAAGCCGGTTCCTATGGATATCTCCTGAAATCGAATTTGCCGCCGGAACTGCTTCAAAATGCTCCTGACAGGATCCTGCATATCCGCTTTGAGGTAGATGAGGGCATGCCCGGGGGTCTGGCCATCTACGGAAAACGATTTGGCCGCTATCCCGTGGATCCCACACTTTTAATTGAGTATTAACCCTTAGCGAACGCAACATGCATTTTCATTCAAGGATTCTCCTGTTTCTCAGCCTTGCAGGTTTAAGTTCCTGCCTGAATCCATCGGGCAATGAACCCGTTGACCAAACAGCTTCTGTCCGCTACTCTGACACCTATGAACCTCCTCGTTTTGAAGAGGGGGAGCGGAGAATGAAAATTGGGGACGCCCTGGCGGAATCACACCGCTACTATGCACTGGCCCTGGAAGAGCATTATCTGCCCGGAGTGGTCTTTGGCCTGGTCGTGGATGATTCCCTGGTCTTCTCAGGAGCAAGGGGATACAACAATCTGGAAACAGGAACACCGGCAACCACCCGATCATTGTTCAGGATCGCCTCCATGAGCAAGAGTTTCACCGCCATGGCCATTCTGAAGCTGCGAGATGAGGGTAAACTGCGGCTGACCGATCCGGCCGCATATTATGTACCGGGCATGGATCAGCTCACTTACCTGACCCGGGATGCTTCGCCGGTAACCATTTTCAACCTTCTGACCATGTCGGCCGGATTTCCGGAGGACAATCCCTGGGGGGACCGTTTCCTGGATATCAGCGACGCAGAACTGATGAAGCTTGTGGAGAGCGGTATCTCCTTTTCATCGGTCCCCTCGTTGAATTACGAATACAGCAATCTGGGATACGGACTTCTCGGCCATATCATCACAGTAGTTTCAGGAGTCCCTTTCCAGGAGTACATCACACGGAATATTCTGCAGCCCCTTGGAATGAATTATACTTACTATGAATATGCAGAGGCACCCGGGGAGCTGCTTGCGCAGGGGTACCGATGGGAAAACGGGCAATGGAAGGCCGAACCCATGCTTCACGATGGTGCATTTGGATCCATGGGAGGACTGATCACCACTATTGAAGATTTCAGTAAGTACATCTCCTTCCATCTTTCAGCCTGGCCCCCCAGAAGTGATCCAGATACAGGTCCCGTTAAACGAAGCACGCTCAGGGAGATGCACCAGTTGAACAACCCCAGGTACCTGAAGGATACTAAAAGGTTTGGGAATGATACCAGGCCATTAATACAGGGATATGGCTTTGGTCTCAGGGGCATCCAGGATCTTAACAGGGTGCTCGAGATAGGTCATGGAGGGGGACTTCCCGGATTCGGAAGCAACTATATGTTCTTCCCTCAAATGGGGATCGGCATCATGGCATTCAGTAATCTTACCTACGCAGGAGGGATATTAAAAGAGACCAACTATCAGGTTATACAGGAGCTGATTGATCATGATCTGTTTTACCCGAGGATCTTGCCTGTCTCTGAAATACTGCAGAAAAGAAAGGAGCAGGTAATACAGTTGATTAAAAGCTGGGATCCGGGGCTTGAGCAGGAAATCGTGGCGGCAAACCTCTACCTGGACCGGAACCGGGAAGACAGAAAAAAGGAAGCCCGTGACCTGCTGGAACAGCTTGGTGATATCGTATCCATCGGACCCATGGTGCCTGAAAACCAGCTTCGCGGAAGCTTCCTCCTGAACGGGACCAAGCAGCAGCTTAAAATCTCCTTCACCCTGTCCCCCGAAACCGAACCCAGGGTTCAGTGGCTCCAGCTTGAACTGATTCCCGGATCATGATTCCGGTTTCAAACCTTTTGGATAGTTTAATGTTATTGACCTTAAATACTAACTATGGGTAAACTAATCATCAACAGTTACGAAGAGTTTGAAAAATACGTAGGGAAAGATCTGGTGACCTCTGAATATCACAGGATCACCCAGGAACAGATCAATCTTTTTGCCGATGCCACCCTGGATCACCAGTGGATTCATGTGGATGTGGAGCGGGCCAAAAAAGAGAGCCCTTACGGAGCGACCATTGCACATGGCTACCTGAGCGTTTCCCTGCTTGCTTACCTCTGGTTCCAATCGATCCAGGTGAACAACATTACCATGCTGGTGAATTACGGCATAGAGAACCTGAGGTTCGGGCAGCCCGTGGTTGTAAACAGTGAAGTCCGTATTGTCACAAAACTGAAGGCCATCACTAACCTGCGGGGAACAGCCAAAACGGAGGTGGAAGTTACCCTTGAGATCAAGGGAAGTAAAAAGCACGCCTTTAAGGGGGTCATCATATTTCTCTATCAATTCAAGTAAGGATTCTTATCCTGCCCTACCCTTCCTGAATCCCGGCCCGTTGCAGGGAGGTAAACGTTCTCTGTACCCTTCCAACATTGTGTGAATAATACACATTAATTTGTATCTTTATAGACATGGCGGACCAGAAAAAATACTCAAAATTGCTTGACGATATTTCATCCTTCCTGCCCGGAGTATCCATTGACTGCGTAGTGATAGGATTTGATCTGAATGAGCTTCATATCCTCCTGCTCAAGTTAAGAGGGCATGATCTGTGGATGCTGCCAGGCGGATTTATATATCTCCGGGAGGATATGGACCAGGCTGCCACCAGGATCCTGGAGCAGCGAACAGGATTCAAACTCCCCTACCTGATACAGTTTCATACCTTTGGGGACGTAAACAGAAGAGAAAAAAAAATACATCCTGTGGTTCCTGACCCGAACATCGATCAGTATGAAAAAATACGTGCATTTCTTGAACAGCGTTTCATCAGTTCGGGATACCTCTCACTGGTGGACATGCGAAAGTGTACTCCCACTGCAGACGCACTGAGCGATGCATGCTCCTGGATTCCTCTGAATCGTTTACCCGAACTGGGATATGATCACCGGGAAATCGTGGATAAAGCACTGGAGCAGTTGCGAAGCCGGATCAATTACATGCCTGTCGGAATGACCCTGCTGCCAAAGAAATTTACGATGAAAGAGTTTCAGAACCTATATGAAAAAATCCTGTCAAGACAACTGGACAGGGGAAATTTCCAGAAGAAAATGCTTAAACTTGGATTCCTGGACAGGCAGGAAAAACAGCATTCCGGCGGAGCCCACAAAGCCCCTTATCTTTACTCTTTCAATCTGAAGCGTTATAATGAACTGGTTGAAAATGGAATCGGCTACATCAGTTAACGGCTAAAGCTTTGAATCCTGGCTCCAGATATACCCTTCAAATACCTGGCTGGAACCTGGCCATCTGCCGGTTCCCTCCCGGGGCAGAACTGCCGGAATGGATCCGGGAGGATCGTTTTGTATCCATCACCAGAACTTCGGATGAACTATCGGTGGTATGCCCTGAGGAGCTCCTCCCCGATGAAATTCAGGCTGATCGCGGCTGGCAGTTGATCAAACTGAAGGGACCTATTGATTTCAGCATGACCGGGGTACTTGCTTCCCTGGTTCAACCCCTTTCAGAGGCCAGCATACCTCTTTTTGCAATTTCGACCTATGATACGGATTACCTGCTTGTGAAAAATGCCTATATAAACCAGGCAGTCAAGATCCTGAAACGTACCTGTATAATCGAACAGTTGGCTTAAAACGGGAACAATACTTGAACACATCAGACATGGAAAAGAAGAAGATCCTGGTAACCCCCTTTCAGAAATTTGTCCGCATCGAAAGTCTGAGCGGACTTTTATTGTTCGGATCTACCGTACTGGCCCTGGTCCTGGCAAATTCCCCGCTCGCAGAACAATTTCACTCCCTCTGGCAATATAAGCTGGGAATCAGCACCTCCGGTTTTGAACTGATAAAACCCCTGATACTCTGGATTAACGACGGGCTGATGGCCATTTTTTTCTTTCTGATCGGACTGGAAATCAAACGGGAACTTCTGATCGGGGAACTGAATTCCCTGAAGAAAGTCACCTTTCCGCTCTTCGCCGCCTTAGGTGGAATGCTTGTTCCCGTACTTCTTTTCCTGGTACTGAACCGCAACCCGGAACATTCCCATGCATGGGGCATTCCCATGGCTACAGACATAGCCTTTTCCCTTGCGATCCTGGGACTCCTGGGTAAAAGGGTACCGCTGGGACTCAAAGTATTCCTGACTGCCTTTGCCATAGTGGATGACCTGGGTGCCGTACTGGTCATCGCCCTTTTTTACAGCCAGACCATCAAGTGGTCATTGATTGTGGTCGCCCTGGTTCTTTTGGCCATCCTGTTCTTCCTTTCCTACCGGAACATCCATGCCAAATGGCTTATCCTGGTCTTCGGAATCGTGATCTGGGTGCTTTTCCTGAAAGCGGGCATACATCCCACCATCGCCGGTGTTCTTCTTGCCTTCACCATTCCCATCAGGCAGCGGATCGGTGTGAAAACATATGTGGATAACCTGTGCCAGATCGTTGATGAAATCAAGGATGCAACAGAACCCGATTCACCACTGTTATCCAAAGCTCAGATCGAAGGCATTGACGACCTGGAAGACTGGACTGAAA
>CAYRLP010000038.1:0-5947 GCA_964424935.1 uncultured Bacteroides sp. | reverse complement strand
CCTGCAGCAACTGGAGCACCGCCTTCATAACTGGGTGGCCTACCTGATTATGCCCCTCTTTGCACTCTCCAATGCCGGCGTTTCCTTCGCCACGGGTGGTGACCTTGACCTCTCCCTGGGAGGCCAGCTGGTGATCAGCCTGGTCGCGGGTAAATTAATCGGGATCGCATTCTTTTCCTGGCTCGCAGTAAAACTTGGATTGGCCGAACTGCCCGAGGGAGTCCGGTTCAACCAGATCATCGGAATTGCACTTCTGGCCGGAGTAGGTTTCACCATGTCCATTTTCATAGCCAACCTGGCCTTTTTTGATATGACATATATGCTCGATTCCGCCAAAGCCGGCATTCTGATAGGATCATTCATTGCCGGAATCTCCGGATACCTGGTCCTGCGGTTCAACCGGCATCCGTAAAAAAGGCCCACCAAAGACGATGCATTAGCGGGCCGGGAGGAAAACCTAATCCAATTGCCAGGATTAGTCGATATAGAATCCTAAACGGATCTCAATCCGGTTAAAAAGATCGGTATATTCGTACTCCTGGTTGTTCCAGTCATATACCTCCTTGTATGATGTCTCCTGGTGACGGTAGAGCAATTCCACATCCCAGGCAAAGTGGTTCCTGGTCCGGATCTTTAACCCCACTCCCATTCCAATCAGGGGTCCGCCCGAATAAGTATAGGAGATATCATATTCCGAATGGTCGCCGGTAAGCGGAAATCCGTATCCTGCCTTGGCAACCGCATAAGGTACTACATCATTCCCAAACAGATCATACCGGATATCGAAGAACAACGGAAGATAGCTGGTGGAGAAAAATTCAATTCCCGTTCCGATTCCCACAAACAGGCCATTGGGAGCCCGATAACCGTTAACCATCTGCAGACTGAAAGGCGCCACCTGTGAATTCTGGGCAGACCCGACTAATAATCCTATGGAGGTCAGGTTGACATAACCCGGCTTGAATCCAGAAAGTTCCCGGTCCTTCCGGTTCCCGGCATCAAAGGGTTCAGAGGTGATTTTCTCCACGTCTGAAATGGAATAATACCAGATATTTCCGCACAGGTCCTGAATTTTCACATGATCCACTGGTTCGATCTCAAGGATGGTTCCTCGGATTACACTTCCCGATTTCAGGTATACATGATCGGTTTCCTGTGCGAAAGTCGGCAGGGACATTCCCAGGATCAAAAGGAAACAAACAGGAATCAGACGCTGTGCTGCCATGGGGACTCTCCGGATAATTTTCATTGTGCCAAGTTTTCTGTCAGGATGAACCCTTCCCATAAAAGGTTGCGTGTCCACGCAACCGCCTGCTTCAATCCTGCATCCTACCAGCAAACAAACTGAAATAAACCACTATGAAACGCCTGATCTTTCTCTTTTCCGTGATAGGCATCGCACTTACATCCTGCGAGGACCAACATCTGCAAACTTATCTGGCCAATGTGCCGGTGTACCTTTCCTGGGACGAGCTCCGTTCCTCGTTTGAGGTGGATGCTGCATCAACCTTGGAAAAGCCGGGTAAGATACTCTTCTATGGTTCCCATATGTTCATAAATGAATACCAGAAAGGGATCCACGTGGCCGACCTTTCGGATCCCTCCGATCCGCAGCTGATTGCTTTCATAGAAGTACCGGGCAATGTGGATATGGCCATACGCAATGACATGCTGTATGCGGACAGTTACACGGACCTTGTGGTGGTAGATATCTCCGATCCGGAGCAACCCGCACTATCCACGCGGATTGAAGATCTGTTTGAATATATTCTTCCTCCCTATGATTACAATTATCCCGTGGATGAGATAGACCAGGACAAGGGAGTGGTCACTGCCTTCGAGCTAAAGAAGGTCACCCATGAAGTATACAACCATCCCTATCCCTGGCCCATCTTCTATGATTACGCGCTGGAATCAAGTTTCGCAGATAAGGGAAGTTTCGGGGGAGACGGCAATACCTACGGTGTGGGCGGATCCATGGCCCGTTTCATTGCCTACGATGACTACCTCTACGCCCTTGAAAGTACATGGAAACTGAAAAGCATCAGTCTTATCGACCCCGAAAATCCTGTGGTCGAGAAGGAGATCTATCTCGGGGGAAGTGTGGAAACCGTCTTCATAGCAGAGGGATATTTATATGTGGGCACCTCCGGAGGCATGCACATCCTTGATCTGGTCAATCCTGCCGCTCCCAATCAAATCTCCTTCTATCAACACATTACTGCCTGTGATCCCGTGGTAGTAGAGGGTGACAGGGCATATGTGACGCTCCGTGCAGGCAATATATGCGGAGGAACCCAGGACCTGCTGGAGGTCATCGACCTCTCGGATAAGTACAATCCCAAGCGTCTCTATTCTTTTTCGATGATCGAACCGTACGGACTTGGCATTGATCAGGACGTCCTGTTCGTCTGTGAGGGTGATCATGGATTAAAGGTGTACGATGCCAGCTACGAAGCAAGCATTACCTCCCATCTTCTGGCGGCCTTTCCGGGGATCCACGCCTATGATGTGATCCCCCTGGATGACTTCCTTTTTATGATTGGCGATGGTGGATTCTATATCTATGATTACTCCGACCTGAACAATATCCACATCCTTGGAACCCTGCCCATAAGCGGATCCGAATAGAATCGGAATTTTAATCGATTTTAGCTACTTTTGCAGCCTGATACCAATCGACTGCAGATGTTTGAAAATTTATCCGAAAGACTTGAGCGATCCTTTAAATTACTCAAAGGACAGGGGCGAATCACCGAAATCAATGTGGCGGAGACACTGAAGGATGTCAGAAGAGCACTTCTGGATGCGGATGTCAATTTTAAAATAGCCAAGCAATTTACGGAGGAGGTCAAGGAGGAGGCTCTGGGCCAGGAGATCCTGACCTCGCTGAAGCCGTCGGACATGATGGTCAAGATTGTGCATGACCACCTGACCAGGCTGATGGGAAGTGAAAACGTGGCCCTTAATCTGAAGGGAAATCCAACCGTCATCCTGATATCCGGTCTGCAGGGATCCGGAAAGACTACATTTTCGGGAAAACTTGCCAGTTTCCTGAAAAACAAGCAAGGGAAACACCCCCTCCTGGTGGCAGGTGACGTGTACCGTCCCGCCGCCATTGACCAGCTGAAAGTTGTGGGTGAACAGGTCCAGGTTCCGGTATACACCGAGGAGGGGAATATGCAACCGGTAAAGATTGCAAAAGCCGCCGTTAAAGAGGCTAAACTTAAGGGTTACAATACGGTGATCATTGATACCGCGGGTCGGCTGGCCATAGACGCGGATATGATGAACGAAATTGCGGCGATTAAGGAGGCGATAAATCCCCACGAAATCCTGTTTGTGGTGGACTCCATGACCGGTCAGGATGCAGTCAATACAGCCAAGGAATTTAATGACCGTCTGGATTTTGACGGGGTGGTGCTTACCAAGCTGGACGGGGATACCCGTGGGGGTGCTGCGCTTTCGATCCGGACGGTGGTGGACAAACCCATTAAATTCGTGGGCACCGGCGAGAAGATGGATGCCCTGGATGCCTTTCATCCCAAGCGGATGGCGGACCGGATCCTGGGTATGGGTGACATTGTGACCCTGGTGGAGAAGGCCCAGGAACAATATGACCAGGAAGAAGCACGCAAACTGCAGAAAAAGATCGCCAAGAACCAGTTTGATTTCACTGATTTTATGGCCCAGATCCAGCAGATCAAAAAGATGGGCAATATCAAGGATCTGGCCGGCATGATACCGGGCATGGGCAAAGCCATGAAAAACCTGGATATGGACGATGATGCCTTCAGAGGGATTGAGGCCATCATCAACTCCATGACCCCCGAAGAACGTTCAAACCCGAACCTGTTAAACGGCAGCAGAAGAAGACGGATTGCCGACGGAAGCGGAACCACCGTCCCTGAAGTGAACAGGCTAGTGAAACAGTTTGATGAAACCCGGAAGATGATGAAGATGGTGAGCAGCGGAAAAAAAATGCGTATCCCAAAAATGAGATAATATGCAGTTAATTGATGGAAAAGCCACTGCTAAGGCAATTAAAGCAGAGATCAAGGCGGAAGTGGATTTAATCCTTAACGACGGAAAGCGGCCACCTCACCTGGCAGCCATACTGGTGGGTCATGACGGAGGCAGCGAAACCTATGTCGCCTACAAAATCAAGGATTGTGAAGAGGTGGGCTTCAAGTCATCCCTGGTCCGCTTCGAAGATGATGTGGAACCGGAACAGCTTCTGGGGAAGATCCGTGAACTCAACGAGGATCCCGAAGTGGATGGATTTATTGTTCAGCTCCCCCTTCCCGATCATATCCGGGAGCAACAGGTCATAGAGGCCATTGACCCAGCCAAGGATGTGGACGGATTTCATCCGGTGAATGTGGGACGCACGGTCATCGGCCTGCCCTCCTTTGTTTCCGCCACTCCTTTCGGAATCCTGGAGCTGATAAAACGATACCACATCGAAACATCAGGCAAGCACTGCGTGGTGGTGGGCCGGAGCAACATCGTGGGAAGGCCCATGAGCATACTGATGTCCCAGAAATCCGTCAACTCGACCGTGACGGTCGCACACAGCCGCACCAGAAACCTGGAGGAACTCTGCGCTTCAGCCGATATTCTGATTGCAGCCCTAGGATCTCCCGGTTTTGTCAAAGCAAACATGGTCAAGGAGGGTGCTGTCGTGATCGATGTGGGAACCACCCGGGTGCCGTCCACGGAAACCAAATCGGGATTCAGGCTTAAAGGAGACGTGGTTTTTGAGGAAGTAGCCCCCAAATGCTCCTTCATTACACCAGTACCCGGTGGGGTGGGGCCCATGACGCGGGTATCGCTCCTGAGCAATACCCTGCTTGCGTCCAAAGGAAATATTTATTACTGAGATTCCGTTTTTCAAACGCAATCCAAATTCCCGGCAATGAGAAAACTCTTGTTCTTGCTACCGGCTATCCTGCTGGCTCTGTCTCTTTCCGCCCAGGATCCCCTGGTGAGCGATTCCACAAGCAACGATACACTTCAGACGGTTCCCAGTTTCAGTCCCCATGAGGCCTGGGAGTACGTGAACCATGTGGTTCAGTCCAATACTGTCTGGCGCACCCCGCAGAATCCGGTCAGGGAGGCCCTGCAGCGGCTTCTGGATCACAGTGTGGAACCCTTTGATTCCGTCCGGACCAGACTCCTCCTCGAAGATTTTGGCGGTATTGCAGTGGAGAAAGGAAGTCCCCTGGAAACAGGGAGCCTGATGCTCAGGTGGCTGGACGATTCCACATTCCTGGTGGACCCGCACGGCTGGAGCCCCAGTCTTTATTTGAAAAATGTTGAGCATATTAGCCTTCCGGCAGATTCCTCCCTGTACCTCCCCGAAACGGGCCAGCCGGATTCAACCATGGTACAGGACTCCGGCATGCAGGCTGAAATCTCCCGGTTAATGCCCGACACCATCCGTGTTACGGTCCTGGACACATCCGCACTGAAAGCACTGGGGATATCCCTGCACTCCCTGACCGGGACCGGGATCCATCCTCCCCTGGATCTGGAAGATAGGATTGGACGGATGTCGGAGGACCGGACACGGGTGATCTACTACATGCCCGGAACCACCTGGAATGCCCCGGAGGATTCCCCGTTCCGCGTTGTGGAGGGTAAATACCAGCTCGATTCGCTTCAGTATGCCGTGGATGAACTCCTGGAATATACGCTTCAGCGTGATTCCACCATTTTATGGATCAACGACATGCACGGCCAAAGGACCCCTCTATGGCTGACCCAGGGTGAGGAGGGTGCTTCCCGGTTCTGGGTGAAAAACTTCAGCAACGATTCCATTACACTCTGGGTAGGAAACCCCTCTCCCCGTGAAATCAGCCTGACCCTGGAGGAGGATGTGAATATTGATCGCCTGAGGAGGGAGGAGATCTCAGACGTGCAGGAATTTGTGGAGATTCCCGAC
>CAYRLP010000037.1:0-10694 GCA_964424935.1 uncultured Bacteroides sp. | reverse complement strand
CCCCATGGGGATACCGGGTTAACCGGACGCAAGATCATTGTGGATACCTATGGGGGAAAGGGGGCTCATGGGGGCGGGGCCTTCTCCGGGAAGGATCCTTCCAAGGTGGATCGTTCCGCGGCTTATGCCGCACGCCATATCGCCAAAAACCTTGTCGCTGCAGGAATCGCCGATGAGGTCCTGGTCCAGATTTCCTATGCTATTGGCGTGGTGGAACCGCTGGGTGTCTATGTTAGCACATTTGGCAAATCCAGGGTGGATCTCAGTGACGGAGATATAGCCAGAAAGATCAAAGAGATCTATGACCTGAGACCGGCAGCCATCGAACAGACTCTGAAACTGAGAAATCCCATTTACCTGGAAACCGCTTCCTACGGGCATATGGGCAGGACTCCACGGAAGATCGTCAAAACTTTCGAATCCCAGTACTGGGAGGCTAAGCAGATTGAAGTAGAGCTCTTTACCTGGGAAAAGCTGGATTACGTGGATACCTTCCGGAAGGCTTTCAACATTTCTTAAACATACAGGCAGGTTTCCCTTCATTGGAATATTGTAATTAGCTTTATTCCTTTAATTTGCTTTTTATGTTTTCAGGGATTGTTGAGGAGGCCGCTACGGTGGTCCATCTTGAAAAAGAACAGGAGAATCTGCATATTACCATGCGGTGCTCCTTCACCGATGAATTGAAAATTGATCAGAGTATCTCCCATAACGGGGTATGCCTGACCGTGGTCCGAATCGAAGGGGAGACCTATACGGTCACCGCCATCAAGGAAACCCTTCAGAAATCAAACCTGGGATTGCTGCGGGTGGGAGATAAAGTGAACCTGGAGCGCAGCACCCGGCTGGACGCCCGGCTGGACGGGCACATGGTACAGGGACATGTGGACCTGACAGCGGTTTGTACAGCTATTTCAGAAGCGGAGGGAAGCTGGTATTACACCTTCACCTATGAACCCCGCAGTGAGGAGCACATCACCGTGGAAAAGGGCTCCGTATCGGTGAACGGAGTGAGTCTTACCGTGGTGAACTCCCGGGATAAAAGCTTCCAGGTTGCCATCATCCCCTATACTTATGAAGTAACTAATTTCCACCAGCTCGAGGTGGGAACGGTGGTCAATATAGAATTTGACATTATCGGGAAATATGTAGCACGGATTTTAAAGGCCCAGCTAAATAAATAGTCCCATGCAAACGGTTCTCATTCTGGGCGCAGGACTCTCCTCCACCACCCTGATCAGTTATTTCCTGGAACACTCCAACCAACAATGGAAAATCCGGGTGGGCGATATCAATCTTTCACTTGCCGAAGAGCGGGTGAACGGTCATCCCGATGGAGAAGCTTTTTACTTTGATGTGAAGGATGCTGCCCAGAGAAAAAGAGAGATTGAAAAGGCCCATATTGTGATCAGTCTGCTTCCTGCCCGCTTGCACCACCTTGTTGCAGAGTGTTGCGTGGAACTGGGAACGGACATGGTCACAGCTTCCTATCTTAGTCCGGCCATCCAGGCCCTGGATTCACAGGCCAGAAAGAATGGAATGATCCTGATGAATGAGTGCGGAGTGGATCCGGGTATCGATCACATGTCGGCCGTGCAGATGATCAACCGGATCCGGAATGAAGGAGGTGAACTGAAAGCCTTTGAATCCAGCACGGGTGGACTGGTTGCTCCGGGCTATGAGAATAATCCGTGGAAATACAAGTTCACCTGGAATCCCCGGAACGTGGTGCTTGCAGGCCATGAAGGGGCCCGCTTCCTTCATAACGGGAAATTTAAATACATCCCATACCACAAGGTGTTCCGGCGAATCGAAACCATCCGGGTCCCGGGACTGGGTGAATTTGAAGTTTATGGAAACAGGGATTCCCTGATTTACCGGGAAACCTACGGGCTGCACAACCTGGAAACCATGTTCCGGGGAACCATCCGGCGACCGGGATTCTGTGAAGCCTGGGATATTTTTGTTCAGCTGGGAGCTACGGATGATACCTACGTCATGGAGGATACCGAACATATGACCTACCGGGACTTCATCAACAGTTTCATGGCTTTCCGGACCGATGTCCCCGTGGAACAGAAACTTTTAAACTACCTGGGACTTGACAGGGATTCCGATATGATGGACCGTCTGCGATGGCTGGGGATCTTTGAGAAAACAAAAATCGGGGTCGCCGGACTGACTCCCGCCAGGATCCTGCAAAAGATACTGGAAGAGAAATGGCAACTGGAGCCGGAAGACAAAGACATGATTCTGATGCAGCACCAGTTTGATTTTGAGAAAGGCGGTACCCGTAAGAAGAGATATTCCACCATGGTATGCATCGGAGAGGACACGAAACACACTGCCATGTCAAAGACCGTGGGACTGCCCCTGGCCATGGTGGCCAGAAGAATCCTCGAAGGAAGCTATCAGGAAAAGGGGGTCCAGCTACCCATCCAGCCGGAGATCTACAATCCGGTACTGGAGGAGCTGAAGGAATACGGGATTTATTTTGTGGAGGAAGAGGTTCCCATTGAAGGGACGGACCTGATGATCTGAATCCATCAGGCCGGAGTGATAATCCGTCCGTCCTTTATGGTCAGGATACGGTCGGCCATCCTGGCCAGACCGTGATCGTGGGTCACAATCACCAGGGTTTTCTGAAATTGCTCCCGCAAGGTCATAAAGAGTTTGTGCAGTTCCTCTTTATTCTTTGTATCCAGGTTGCCTGAAGGTTCATCGGCAAGAATCACCTCCGGATCGTTGATCAGCGCCCGGGCCACAGCCACACGCTGCTGTTCTCCTCCTGATAGTTCCGAGGGCTTATGATCCAGACGGCCTTCCAGACCGAGGAACCGGAGCAGCTCCCCGGCCTTTGTTTCCACCTCTTTACGGGGCATGTTCGCAATGAATCCAGGAATGCACACATTCTCCAGGGCGTTAAATTCCGGAAGCAACTGATGAAACTGGAATACAAATCCAATATGCATGTTCCTGAACCGGGAAAGTTTGTTTCCCATTAGTGAACCTGTCCGGATCCCGTTGATCGTGACCTCTCCGGCATCCTGCCTGCTCAGGGTCCCCAGGATCTGTAGCAGGGTGGTTTTACCAGCACCCGAGGCGCCCACTATGGAGACCACCTCCCCGGCTGCAATTTCGAGATTAATCCCCTTTAGAACCTGCAGGTTCCCAAACGATTTGATTATATCAGTGGCCCTGATCATGTATGAAATAAGAGGTAAATATACAACAGATAGATTACAATCATCAACAGGCCCTCCCATCGGGTAATCCTTGAACGGGAGGCCGGAAGCATCAGCAGCAGCATAAGCAGTGTCACCCCCAGCATCCACGGGATATCAAAACGGACAATTTCCGGACTCACACTAACTGGAGTTACCAGGCTGGTGAAGCCCAGCACGGAAAGGATGTTCATAATGTTGGAGCCAATGATGTTCCCCACCGATATTTCCGTCTCTTTCTTCAAAGCGGCAATCACACTGGTAGCCACTTCCGGGATACTAGTTCCTACCGCTACCATGGTGATGGAAACCACACGGTTGGAAATACCTATCTCCTTCGCAATCAGGGCTACATTGTCTACCAGGAGATCCGCTCCTTTGGCAAGACCCGCACAGGAGAGCAGGAAAAGGATGCCGGCTACCCACCATTTCATCTGATTCCGATCTGTCTCATTCTCTTTGTTCTTATCTGCATCCTTTGAGCGAAGTACTGAAAAAAGAATATACCCGGCAAGCAGGCTTACCAGCAGGGCTCCCTCCAGCCTGGAGATCCACCCGTTCAGGGAAAAGATAAACAGAAGCAGGGAGACCCCCATCATAATGGGCCAGTCCTGCTTTACGGAGGTAGCAGGAGCAGGTATGGGGAAAATCAGGGCGGTCAGGGCGAGGACCAGCAGTATATTGGAAATATTGCTCCCCACTACGTTGCCCATGGCTATTTCAGGATAGCCGGAAAAAGCAGCCTGAAGACTTACAAGTAGCTCGGGGGCCGATGTCCCGAACGCCACCACAGTAAGCCCGATGACCATTCGGGGGATTCGCAGGCGCCTTGAAATGGCCACACTGCTGTCCACCAGGAACCTTCCACTGACAAACAGCAGTGCAAGTCCGGCAAAAAGTAAAAGGTAAACTTGTGCCATGGGTAAGGGAATCGAGCTAGCCGACGTCCAGGTTCTTCTTTAGATCCTCAGCCCCCTTCTCAGCCTTCTTACTGCTTTCCTTGTGTGTCTCTTTGGTGAGATCCTTTTTAATCTCCTTGGCCTCTGTGGTCAGATCTTTCTTAATCTCCCTGGCCTCTTTGTTGATATTCTTTCTTATCTCCTGGGCATCCTTGGTCAGATTCTTTCCTATCTCGTTGGCCTCTTTGGTAAGATTGTCCTTGATATCATTCACATCCTTGGTCAGGTTCTTCTTGATCTCCTTGAAATCTTCCATCACTTCCGGGGTGCTGCTTTCAAATTCTCGTTTAATATCATCGGTGGCCTTTCTGAACTCCCTCATCCCCTTGCCGAAGGTCCTGGCCAATTTTGGGATCTCCTTGGAACCAAACAACAACAATGCAATCAGTACAGCAAATATGATCTCCTGCCCGCTAATAAATAATATTGTCCCAAACATCTTTGCTACGATTTACGCAAAGATAGCAATTCCGGAATACTTAGCTCGTTGCTGAACCTGATACTTCGTACCAGCTTAGGCAACTTCGCTAAATATTCCTCCATATCAAACAGGCTTCCTCACAATATACTCCTTCACAGGGAAAGGTAACTTCGCTAAATATTCCTCAATAATAATAATCAGGCTGTATTAAAAGTTATGCATTTGACTATTTTCAGGATTGCAGATGAAGTAACCTGGCATTTTTTACGCAGGAAACCGAGTTTGCGAGTTCAGCGAGTTTATCGAGCTAAATAAGCACGTTACGAACTGCAATCCTGAAAATAAAAAAGAGAGGATGCCTTTTTGAGGCACCCTCAGGGACGTAAGTGAAACTTCGAATCTGAAACCCTCATCGGGTTAAAAAGGACATATTATAACTTCCTTCCGCCTTATCAGCAGTCACCTCATAGGTCCAGGATCCCACGTATTTATTCTTTTCATCCTCTTTGATGGAAAGGGACTGGCTGAAAGAGATCTCGGCAGAAGAGGTGATGGCCAGATCCTTGAATACCTTACCGTTGGGATAGAGCACCCTGACATTGATTTTTCCGGAACGCACCTTTCCGTTGATGGTACAGCGGATCTGGGAGGTGTTTTCATTAACATCAAACTCTCCCTTGGAAGAATCTGTGACTCCGTCAAAACTGTTGCGGAGGGTAAGCGTCGACTGGTTTTCCTGAAAAGGCGTATAAACATAGAAGGGATCACCATCAGGGATTACTGTCCCGGTAGTGTAGGCCCTAATCGCACTTCTGTTCCGCTCTGCTGCTCTGGCCTGTTCTTCAAATATTCGCTCCAGTTCTTCGGTTTTGAGCTGCTGATCTTTCAATTGCTGCCGCTGTTTTTCAAGCTGTTCCTGCTTGGCCTTCATCTCCTTCTCCCTTTCCTGGTCTTCCTTGGTCTGGGCCATTACCATGGAACCCAGCAACATGAAAATCAGGGAGAACGAGAACATTCGGATTATGGCTGTTGTTTTCATTTCCGTTTTATTTCTGGTTTCAATACAAAAATAGCGGCTAAAGCCGTGCATCTTGGTTAATGCAGTGTTAATGGTTGGTTAATGTGGACTGAAAGGGCGTATCTTAGCTCTAGCAATGAAGAGTCGTCTCCTTATAGGTTTATCTGTACTGGCCCTGGTGGTGCTTATCACCGTGCAGTATGTTTTCATCACGGAAACCTACCGGACCAAGAAGGAACAGTTCGATTCCCGCTATGGAAACCTGGTGAAAGCAGGGATATCGGAATTCAACCAGTTGAATTATACCTTCGATTTCGATTCTGTGCTCTTTCTGCTGGACGAGAAGGCACTGGAATTTATTTATGCCGCTCCCGATACCCTCCGTCAATCACCCGGGGAAGTCTTCCAGAAAATTCTGAATCAGTACAGGGACCCTGAATTATTCCTGCGCGATTATATTCACCGGGCCGGGGAGGATCCCGAATTTACCTACCACCTTCAGATTAATGAGCTGTACCTGGGGGACCTGGGCTTCCGGCAACAGGTGTATCCGGACGGAAAACTGCTCCCACGGGCCCCGTCCAGTGCACTGCTTGCTGGAGAATTCAGCCAGGAACGCAATTTTTTCAGCCTCTTTTATGGCATTTACATTGATTTTGTGAACCGGTCGCAATGGATCCTCCGGGAAATGTGGCTCATCCTAGTCCTGGACCTGCTCACCCTGATCCTGGTATTTACGGTCTTCATCCTGACCCTGCGGAATATGCTGCAGCAGAGGCGCCTGTCAGAATTGAAAAGTGATTTCATCAATAACATGACCCATGAATTAAAAACACCCCTATCGACCATATCAGTAGCCTCCAGTTCGCTGGGTAACCGGAAAATTATCAAAAACCCGAAACGGGTCGAGGAACTTTCAGGGATGATCAAACACCAGAACAGGCACCTGGCAGAACTGATCGACCGGATCCTTGATATCAACATCTGGGAAAAGGACCAGGTCAAGCTGAAACCCGAACACCTGCAGCTGGAGGCCTGGACCAGGCAACTGGTTAAAGAATTTCTGCTTGAACAGAATCACGGGGCCACGGAAATCAGTATGGATATTCAGCTGAACAGGGACAGCTATCTGCTGGATGAAGTCCATATGGCCACGGTACTGAATAACCTCTTCACCAATGCCATCCGATATGGCAACCAGCCCTGCAGGATTGACCTGAGGATGAGGGAACAGGATCACTGTCTGCAGATCCGGGTTTCGGACAACGGACCGGGCATTAAGAAAGAGGACCTGAAACATCTCTTTGAAAAATTCTACCGGGGCACCGAGGCCAAACAGAGGGTGGTCCGGGGATTGGGACTTGGTCTCTACTACGTAAAACAGATTGTTGAGGCGCACGGGGGAATCATTTCTGTTCACAGCAAACCCGGGGAAGGCACCTCATTTTTAATACAATTACCTATCGATGATGGACCTGCTACTTGTTGAAGATGACATCGACCTGCAAAAGGTACTGGCACAATACCTGGAACTTTCAGGATTTAATGTTTATACGGCTAACCACGGTAAGCATGGACTGAAGGTTTTTCAGGAAAACCATGTGGATCTTTGCATCCTGGATGTGATGATGCCGGTGATGGACGGATTCACCCTTGCCAACGAAATCAGAAAACTGGATGCAGCTATGCCTGTTGTTTTTCTGACTGCCAAGAATCAGAAAGAGGACCGTCTGAGAGGATTAACCATCGGCGCGGATGACTACATTACAAAACCTTTTGAGGCAGAGGAGCTGGTACTCCGTTTGCATAATATCTTGAAAAGAACGGGGAAGGAGGAGACCGGCTCCACCAAAATCGGGCGCCTCCATATTAAGTACGGGGAGCTGTTAATCGAAGACGGAAAGAACCAGTATAACCTGACGCCCCGCGAGGCTGAACTGCTGAAATTCCTGGTCGAAAACCAGAACAGTGTGGTGAAAAGGGAAGAAATCCTGGAGGAGCTGTGGGGACAGAATGATTATTTTCTGGGCCGTTCCATGGATGTGTTTATCTCCAGGCTCAGAAAATACATCCAGGCGGAACCCTCGGTATCCCTGGAAACAAAAAGGGGTGTGGGCTTTATTTTTAAGATAAGCGCCCACAGCCCCCAGTAAAGTTTATAATCAATGACCTATTTTCTGACGGCCCCCTTCAGTATGCGGGTGGTTTCTTCTCCTTTGATGGTATCATAGACCACCGGTGTGGCTATGAACAGGGACGAATAGGTCCCCACTACAATCCCAATCAACAGGGCGAAGGTAAAGCCCCGGATCACATCCCCGCCGAAGACAAATATGGCCAGTATCACAAAGAATGTACTCAGCGAGGTACTGAAGGTACGGCTCAGGGTGCTGTTGAGGGCCGCATTAAAAATCTCACGGCGCTCCCGTTTCTTCTGCAGTCCCACATACTCCCTGATCCGGTCGAAAATAACCACGGTATCGTTGATGGAGTAACCCACCACCGTCAGGATGGCCGCTATAAAGGACTGGTCCAGCTCCAGGGAGAAGGGCATAATTCCTTTCAGCAGGGAGAAAAGCCCTATCACGATGAGCACATCGTGGATCAGGGCCGCCAAAGCTCCCAGACCAAACTGCCAGTTCCGGAACCGGGCCAGGATGTAGAGGAAAATAACCAGGAGCGAAGCAAAGATTACAACCACGGCTGCCCGCTTGATATCACTGGCAATGGTCGGGCCCACCTTGTGCGAACTGATGATGTACTCCTGGCCGTTAATGAAATCATCCTCGGTGGTACCTTCATCCAGGTAAGGTTGCAGTCCCACATACATCTGAGCCTTTATAAGGGAATCCACATCAGGACTTTCATCATCTATCAGGTATTTTGTGGTCACCCGAACCGTATTCCTGGTCCCGTAGGTGATTACCGTGGGGGCTTCCCCGAACTCCTCCTCAAGATGCTGCTGTATATCGGCGGTCTCCACATCCTGGTGGAAAGAGATCACATAATTGCGGCCCCCCGAAAAATCCACACCCAGATTCAGTCCCCTGGTAGCCAGAGAGACGATCCCTGCGACGATGATCAAGCCCGAGATCACATAGAATATCTTTCTCTTTCCAAGGAAATCGATCTTGGTATTCTTAAAAGCATTTCTTGTTAATCTGGTATCAAAAGTGATCTTCCTGTTCTTGCTGAGCATACGCTCATACATGAGCCTGGTGAGGATGATGGCACTGAACAGCGAAGTCAGGATACCGATTACCAAGGTCGTGGCAAATCCCTTGATGGGTCCTGTTCCGAAGAAGAAGAGGATCAGACCGGTAAGGAAGGTGGTGATCTGCGAGTCAAAAATGGCAGAATAGGCGTTCCGGTACCCGTCCTTGATGGCGGCTTTCAGGTTCTTTCCGGACGTCAGTTCCTCACGGATCCTTTCGTAGATAAGTACGTTCGCATCCACCGACATCCCGATGGTCAGCACGATACCGGCGATACCCGGAAGCGTAAGCACGGCCTGCAGGGACGCCAGTACCCCCATCAGGAAGAACATATTGGCAAGCAGGGCAATATCTGCCACCAGTCCGCCCCTGCGGCTATAATAAAATATCATATAGGCCAGTACCACCACAAATGCAATAAGGAATGAATGCAGTCCGTCACGGACAGATTTGGCCCCCAGGGAGGGTCCAATAATTTCGCTGGATTCGATACGTGCACGGGCCGGCATCTTCCCGGATTTCAGAATATTGGCCAGGTCATCCGCTTCGGCCTGTGTGAAATTCCCGCGTATGGAGGAACTCCCTCCCTTGATTTCCTCAGAAACATTCGGTGCAGAATAGACCAGTCCGTCCAGCACGATGGCAATGGCCTTGTTTACATTCTCCCTGGTCACATTGGCCCATCTTTTGGCACCTTCGGAGTTCATGTTCATATGCACATTGAAATCTCCGGTATAGGGATCCGTGCCTACACGGGCATCCGTCACATAGGATCCTTCCATCACCGGCTGGTTGTTCCGGGTCGCTTTCAGAGCATGCAGGCGGATAAACTGTGCGTCCTCACCATCGGGCTGAAAGTGCCAGGCAAACTTCAGATCGGGCGGGAACAGCTGTCTGATCTGGGGAATGGCCAGATAGGCATCCACCTTGGCCGTATCTTTCAGCAGAACCACCCCTACGGTGGATCCGTGAATAAAGTTCCGCTGGTTGTCCAGGTAGGGGGTCAGTACGGCGAGCAGGGGATTTTCCTGATAGAACTGGGCCTCCTGGTCATCGAACACCTCCGTAGTATCCAGGTCGGTCAGCAGATCCAATCCGGTCGTATCCAGCAGAAGTTCCTCCTGCTGCTCAGGGGCCTGCTGAAAGATCGATTCCCCGGTTTCTTCAGGAGCCGTTTCCTCCGCCGGTTGTTCGGCCCTTAAAATATCCGCCAAGGTCCGGTTGGCCTGGTCCAGGTAATTCCATACTTCAGATTGATCATAAGTGGTCCAGAACTCCAGATTGGCAGTACCGGTAAGCAGATTTCTAACCCGTTCAGGCTCTTTTACGCCGGGAAGTTCCACCAGGATCCGGCCCTGACGCTCCAGTTTCTGAATATTCAGCTGAACAACCCCGAACCGGTCGATCCGGTTACGCAATACATTGTAGGAGTTGTCAATGGCAGCTTCCGCTTCTGTCTTCAGGTAGGCAACGACCTCCTCATTGGTGGTATTGAAATCAATCTGACTCCGGGTTTCCGGTGTCATGAAGAACTGGGCCAGTTGAGCCCCGGGATTCAGCTCCTCGAAGGCTTCGGCAAACAGGTCCACAAAGTCACTCTGGCTGTTCCTCTTTTTTTCATGCGCAAGTGCCATCGTCTGCGTAAAAACCGGATCGGTCAGATACTGGTCTGCAACCAGGGAATGAATAATGTCCTCCACAGCAATTTCAAGAATCACGTTCATTCCGCCTTTCAGGTCCAGGCCAAGATTGACCTCACGCTCCTTACAATCCTGGTAGGTATATTTCTTAAAGAGGATATTGTATACCACCTCCCCTTTCATCTGAATGACTTCTCGCCTCGAACCAAGCGCATGG
>CAYRLP010000036.1:0-10750 GCA_964424935.1 uncultured Bacteroides sp. | reverse complement strand
CAGCTGGCTGGCTTCCTGTAAGCTCAAAGCCACGGAGGCACTCACGCTTCCGGATGAATGGTTCGAAATCAATGCTTACCTGCTTATTGGAAACAACGGGGTGGCCACCATCTATTCGCCCAACCCGGAGTTTGGCTCCAATGTGAAAACCTCCATGCCCATGATCCTTGCAGAGGAACTGGACATCCACTGGAACAGGGTTATCGTGGAGCAGGCTGATTTTCATCCAGAACGTTATGACCGCCAGTTCACCGGGGGCAGCCAGGGCATCCGTCAGGGTTGGGACCCGCTTCGCATGGCAGGGGCCACTGCCAGGCAAATGCTCCGGCAAGCGGCTGCTGAAGCATGGCAGGTCCCTGTTGAAGAGATCAGTACCGGGGAAGGGGTCCTTTACCACCATAACAGCGACAAGGAAGCCGGTTATGGTGAAATGGCTTCGGCCGCAGCAAGCATCCCTGTTCCCGAGGAAGTGGAACTGAAGGACCCGAAAGATTTCAAGATTATCGGCACCTCATGTAAAAATGTAGATGGGCTGAAGATGGTGACAGGGGCACCCCTTTATGGCCTGGACTATTACAAAGAAGGAACACTGACGGCTATGATCGTTCACCCGCCGGCTTTTGGTATGAAGCTGAAATCCTTTGACGACTCCGTGACAAGAACCATGCCCGGGATCAAGGATGTTTTCCGCATCAAGACGCTGCTGGATGATTATGAAAGAAATGGATTTGATACGGATACCTTCACCGATCTGGTGGCCGTTGTGGGAAATTCAACCTGGGAGGTATGGAAGGCCAAAGATGCGCTGAATGTGGAGTGGGAACCCTTCGAGGAGTATACCTATAAAATGGGTGGTTTCGGAGGAGCCCGGACCGTAACAGTACCGGCCGGACTTGAAAACACCTCGGATCATCAGGCCCGGATGGCTGAAATGGCCAGCAAACCGGGAAGAGAAGTCCGGAGAGACGGTAATCCTGAACAGGCTTTCAGGGATGCGGCGAAGATCATTGAACGAACATACACCTCCCCCTTCTGTGTGCATTGTTCCATGGAGCCGCACAACTTTTTTGCGCATGTCACGGAAGACCGAGCGGAAGTAGCCGGACCCGTACAAGCACCGGAATTTGTTGAACGGACACTGTCGGCAAGGCTGGACATGCCCCAGGAAAACATTGATATCCACCTGACCCGCATGGGAGGTGGCTTTGGCCGGCGTGCCTATGGCCACTATGTAGTGGAGGCAGCTCTCATCTCCAAGCAGGTGAATGCACCTGTCAAGCTTGTATATACCCGCGAAGATGACATGACTTTCGGAATCTACCGGCCCGCTTACCATATGATTTACAGGGCTGCACTGGACGCAGATAACAATCTGATCGGCCTTCATATCCGCGGAGGCGGAATTCCTGAAAGCGCGCTGCATGCGAACCGCTTCCCGGCCGGAGCCGTGGATAACTACCTTGCAGAGGACAGGTCCATACCATCCAATATCACCATTGGGGCATTCCGGGCACCCGGATCCAACTTCAATGCAGTCGCTGAACAATCTTTCCTGGACGAGGTGGCTGAGGCTGCCGGCAAAGATCCCATTGAATTCCGGCTGGAACTTCTAAGACGTGCACAGGAGAATCCGGTGGGAGAAAGGAACGATTACGATGCGGCACGTTATGCCGGGGTCCTGGAGCTTGTACGGGAAAAATCAGGATGGGGAGAGGAATCAACGGGGGCCCATCGCGGGGTTGCGGCCTATTTCTGTCATAACAGTTACGTGGCACAGGTCGTGGACATGGTAATGGAAAACGGCCAGGCCGTGGTGGACCGGGTCAGCTGTGCCATTGACTGCGGCATTGTGGTGAATCCGGATGGTGCCACCAACATGGCAGAGGGGGCCATAGTGGACGGGATCGGTGTGGCCATGTACGGCAACCTGAGTTTCAACGATGGTGTGCCGGACAAGAATAATCTGGATACATATGAACTGGCCCGGATCTCTGATGCTCCCCGTACGATCGATGTACATTTTGTAAAAAATGAAATTGATCCGACCGGGATGGGTGAACCACCTTTCCCGCCGGTCATGGCAGCCCTGGCCAATGCACTGTATCGTGCCACGGGAAAGCGACATTATCATCAGCCCTTTATCAACGGTGCCTGATAGGTATCCCCCATGCCGGGGATCTGGAATACATGGGTTTTTCATTTAATTTTTAACCGTGTAAGGGATCAATGAACACTTCATTGCCTTATCTTGTTACCTGAAAACACGTCCGTGGCCAAAACCGATGAAAAAATCAACTGCAATCGTCACAGGACTTCTGGTTCTGTTATTGATCTCTTGCAGGGACGGGACCAGGGATGAGGCAGGGACCTTTGTTGAGGATGCGGACTATATACAGATCGTTCTGTTCCACCTGGCGCAACGATGCGAATCCTGCAATGCGGTGGAGTATGAAACGGAACGCTTGCTGGAGGAAGAATACAGTGATGAAGTTGATGCAGGGAAAATAAAGTTCATTCCCCTGAATTTTCAATCCGAACATGGAAAAAAGGCGGCAGGGATCCTGCGAGCCTCGGGGCAGACCCTGTTTGTGGTAAAAGGAAAACATGTGACGGACCTGACCAGTCCCGCATTTATGTATGCAAGCACCCGTCCCGAATACTACCGTGAAGAGTTGAGGGAAGCACTGGATACATTTCTGGAATAATGCAGGGCTTTCTCACAGAACTGTATGCAAACGCCTCCGGGCCGGCGATCTCTGCCCTGCTTCTGGGATTGCTCATGGCGATTGCTCCCTGCCCCATGACCATCAATGTGACGGCCATCGGCTATATCGGTAAAGACCTGACCCGGCCGCGGAAAATATTTATAAATGGCCTGTTCTATACCCTGGGAACAATCACCTCCTACACGGGACTGGCACTGGTACTCTACTTCGGGGCGGATCAGTTCAGGATTTCTTCCATCTTTCAGCAGTATTCCGAGTATATCATTGGCCCATTACTGTTGCTGATCGGAGTGTATATGCTCGGATTATTCCGTATCGATCTTCCGGGTTTCAGCAAGCTCACCAGCAGGTTCCAGAACCGGAAATCCTTTCGTGCCTGGGATTCCTTTCTGATCGGACTGGTCTTTGCCCTGGCATTCTGTCCCTACAGCGGGGTCCTCTATTTTGGCATGCTAGTGCCCCTCGTCCTTACGACTTCCTCCCCCTGGCTACCACTGGTCTTTTCGCTGGCGGCAGGTATTCCAGTAGTGACTTTTGCCTGGCTGCTGGCCTTTACGGTTTCTGGAGTGGGGAAATTATTCAAAAGGTTGAAGTCTTTTGAATTCTGGTTCAGAAAAGCCGTGGCTGTTCTGTTTATCGGTATCGGTATCTATTCGATCATTCAGCTCTTTTAGGGGATACTGTTTAGAATCATTCCATTAAACCCTGGACCGGTCCCGGCATCCAAAGGGTACATGTTCTTTAACACCAAACCCTGAATGATGAACCTAATTCCAGCAAGAGCATCCCGCAGTATATGTGGAATATTCATACTTGTTTTAATTTCACTTTTCCAGATACAGGTAACCGGCCAGGAACCGGTACAGATCAAACGGCTGAGCGCTGATATCGAATTTGACGGCATTCCAAATGAATCCGCCTGGGAAGCCCTGGACCAGTTTCCCCTGACAATGCACCGGCCCAATTTCGGGAACCAGCCTTCGGAAGAAAGCGATGTAAGAATCGGCTATGATGATGAATATGTATGGGTAGGCGCCAAACTTTATATGAAAGATGCTTCAAAGATCTTTGCGGCTACCAAGAAAAGGGATGAGATGCTGTTTGACTACGATGCATTCGGGATCGTGCTGGATTCCTATAACGATAACGAAACCGCACTGGCCTTCTATACGGCTCCTACGGGACTGAGGACCGATTACGCCATCGCCAATGATGCGGCGGGCGGCATGGGGCCGGGCGGTCCGGGTGGTATGAATATCAGCTGGGATACCTTCTGGGATGTGGAGACCACCAGTGACGATAAAGGATGGTATTTGGAGATGCGCATTCCCTTCTCCAGCCTGAAGTTCAAGCCGGAGAACGATGTGTCCACCATGGGGCTCATCATCACCCGTAATATTAGCGCCAACAACGAAACCGACACTTATCCGGAAATCGATCCCAAGTATGGATTTACGGCGACTATGAAACCCTCGCAGGCCAGGAAAATTGAATTTACCGGGGCCAGGCCATCCAAGCCGGTCTATATTTCTCCCTATGTGATCGGGGGCTATTCACAGGAGTATATCCCCACCAATGAAGAGGAAACTGAATTTACTAGGGAGGATACGCCGGAATATAATGCAGGGCTGGATGTGAAATACAGCATCAACAGCAACCTGACTCTGGACCTGACGGCCAATACCGATTTTGCCCAGGTGGAGGCGGACGACCAGCAGGTCAATCTCACCCGGTACTCCCTCTTCTTCCCTGAAAAGAGGAAGTTCTTCCAGGAACGGTCCAGCCTTTTCGACTTCAGCCTGGGCGGTCGTGCCGATAACCTCTTTTATTCCAGGAACATTGGACTGGTGGACGGGCAACAGATCCGGATCTATGGAGGGGGCAGGCTCACCGGTAAGGTCGGGAACTGGGATATGGGCCTGCTGGATATGCAGACCGCAGCGCACGAGGAGATCGCTGGGGAGAATTTCGGTGTCCTGAGGATGAGGCGGCAGGTGATCAATCCCAATTCCTACGTGGGAGGGATCTTCACTTCCCGTATCGGGATGGACGGGAAACAGAATTTCGCCTACGGGATCGACGGGATCTTCCGCCTGTTCGGCGATGACTATCTGAATGTAAAATGGGCCCAGAGCTACGATACCGAAATCGACAGCAAGTTGACCTCGCTCAATCCATCTTTTATCCTGTTGAACTGGGAACGCCGATCGGAGGAGGGATTTGCCTATTCGCTGGATTATTCTTACTCAGGAACCCAGTTCAACCCGGGCATCGGATTTGTCATGCGGAATGGCGTGCAGGGAGGAATGGTCCGGCTGTTGTATGGCTGGATCCCCGGTGAAGAATCGAAACTGTTCAACTACAACATCAATGTACGGGCCAACCGGTATGTTCGCATTGAGGACGGGGGATTGGAATCCATGGAGATATCCCCCGGTTTTGAGTTCAGTACTAAAAAAGGTATGCACGGTGAAATCTCTACGGAGACGGCCTGGGAAGGTGTAGCATGGGACTTCAACCTGTCAGACAGCATTGTGATCGCAGCAGGAGATTACACGTTTACACAGCTTCAGTTCAGGCTTGGAACTTCCGAGGCCAGGCGTATCTCCGTAAGGGGTCATGCCAATCTGGGACAGTTCTACGACGGATACCGGTATGGTTTTCAGTCCGAATTCAACCTGAATTTCTCGTCCAGCTTCATTCTTTCCCCCGGGTATGAATTCAACCACCTGACCTTTCCCGACAGGGAAACCAACAATATGCTTAACATTCATGCGATCAACGTAAAGGGACAGATCATGATCAGCACCAAGCTTTCGGCCAATTTTCTGGTGCAGTACGTCAATACCGAGGATGAATTTATCGGAAACTTCCGGTTGAGGTACAATCCGCGTGAGGGCAACGACCTCTACCTGGTTTACAACGATAACCGCTGTTTTATCGACCGCAGGGAGATTC
Source organism: uncultured Bacteroides sp. (assembly GCA_964424935.1). GTDB lineage: Bacteria > Bacteroidota > Bacteroidia > Bacteroidales. Next base: position 5,066 of record CAYRLP010000036.1, on the reverse strand, counting down.
CAGGCCATCCTCCGTATCACGGAAGAACCATTATGCTGAAATACACCCATACCTTTATCCTGTAACCGTAGCCCCGATCTCTTAATCATACAACTCCATGAATCTGACCAAGTTTATTTTAAGCTTAGCCCTGACACTTGTCATGCTGTTGCTGATGGATCCAAGGTCTTTTTACGGACTCGGGTTCCACGAATGGGCCGGACTATTCATCGGTATCTTTTTTATTGTTCACAAGATCCTGAACTGGACCTGGATCAAAAAAGTGACGGTCGGTTTTTTCAGGAAAACAACAGGCAGGGCAAGGCTGAACTACGCGCTTGATGTGTTGCTGCTTGCAGGTCTTGTCCTGATGATCCTGAGCGGGATTGCCATCGCCAGGACTATCGACTTTTCGTGGCTCAAACTGGGTGAATCCCGGATGTTCTGGAGAGTGATGCATACAAGTTCTTCCTTCATTACCCTGGCTCTTTTTGGCCTGCACCTGGGACTTCACTGGAATTGGGTGCTTGTCCGGCTCAGACTAAAACGATAAACATGATCAAGAAGGCCGCAATTATACTGTTCTCCCTGGGGGTCGTTGTTACAGGGGTCCACGGCTTCCGGAAGCTGAACTATTGGGAGAGAAGTGCATGGATATTCCGACTTAACAACACGGACCAACGCTTTGAAGGGAGAGGGGGCAGGGCCGCTGGAGAGTTCCGGGGGCGGCCCGAGGGCGAATTCCGGGACCGGTCTGAAAGAGGACGGGAAACATTTGAAGGCCGGGGCGAAAGAGGCAACAGGGAATTCACGGAAAGGTCCGAACGAGAGTTCACAGAAAGACCCGAACGAGCGTTCAGGGATACCCCGGAGAGAGAATTCCGGGATAGCACCCAAAGAGACTTCCGGCAGAGACCGGATGACCAGGCTTCCTTTGTACCGGGTGACCGGGGCCGGGGCGGACACGGTAGGGGGGACTTCCGCGGGGGACAGAAAATAAGGCTCAGGAACATATGGTGGTTCCTGGCAGTATTTTCAGCATTCGCGGCTGTTACATTATACCTGGATAAAGCCTGGCTGCATATCCGGAAAAGGAGAACACACTCCACCCGCTAAGGAAGGGATTCCCGGAATTTATCCATTCCCCGGAACGGATTCCATAAAAAACTCCATACCTTAGATTTCGAATCTATTGTTATCCTGTTATGTTTGATGAACTGGTTAATGAATTAACGAGCAAGTATGGGAACGGAGGATGGCTTACTCTCCTTATCACCAGTATACTGATCCTGGCGGGAAGTGTGCTTATTCATGCCATTACCTTTGCCATTATAAAACGAATTGGCAAAAGATCGGACAATCCCATATTCGGGATGATCCGGCAAAGATCCAAAAATCCCAGCCTGGGTCTGCTCTTGACCCTTGCCATATACATTATCCTTTTCGCCTTTGCTCCGGACAATGAGCTTGTCGAAATAGTCAGACACCTGTTGAGGCTCCTGATCATTCTCTTTGTCACCTGGTTCCTTATCGGGGGGATTAAACTGGGGCGTGATCTGGTCCTGCTGCAATATGACATGGATCAGAAGGACAACCTGAAGGCCCGGAGGGTTTATACCCAGCTCCGGATCATGGAGCGCATTTTGATTTTCGCAGTCATAGTGATCGCCCTGTCGGTGGCGCTTATGACCTTTGAACAGATCCGCAGGGTGGGGGTGAGCCTGTTTGCATCGGCGGGTGTGGCAGGGATCATCCTGGGTTTTGCCGCACAAAGGATGATCGGCAATGTGCTTGCCGGTTTTCAGATCGCCATCTCCCAGCCCATACGCATAGAGGATGTGGTCATCGTGGAGAATGAGTGGGGCTGGATCGAGGAGATTAACCTGACTTACGTGGTGGTCCGGATCTGGGATAAGCGAAGGCTGATTGTGCCAACCACCTATTTCATTGAGAAACCTTTTCAGAACTGGACCCGGGTCTCAGCGGACATCCTGGGGACCGTCTTCATTTATACCGATTACACGGTTCCCGTTGATAAGCTTCGGGACGAGCTGACCCGGGTACTGAAGTCCGATCCCAAGTGGGATGGAAAGGTGAACGTGCTTCAGGTCACCGATTCGACGGAACGGACCATGGAGATCCGGGCGCTCATGAGTGCGGCCGATTCTCCTTCAGCATGGGATCTGCGAGTACGTGTTCGCGAAAAACTGATTGAATTCCTGCAACTTAATTATCCGGAATGCCTGCCCAGGTCGAGAGTGGAGATGACCCCCGATACCTCAGCATCTTCCCCGGGTGCAGGGATTGTTGGGTAATCTGCGACTTTCTTGTAACTTTGTATGTAATCGGGGTGCCTTAATATAACGGGCTGAGATCAAACCCTTGACCTGATCTGGGTAATGCCAGCGTAGGAAACAGCACTTTTCTGTTAAAGCTCTCCGGTCGTAATGTCAAGATCCTTAAAGAGTTGTATTATGAAAAAGTCGTTACTTATTGTGTTGATTCTGGCCACGTCCCTGATAACCACGGCGCAGAAGGTCCTGATATCCGGCACGGTCAGGAACCCGCAGGGTTTGCCCCTGGCCGCCGCAAATGTGGTGGTGGCCCAGACCTATCTGGGCGTGACTACAGACCGGGATGGTATATTTGAACTCAGCCTGAATCCGGAAAGATCCTATGATATCAGGATCTCCTACATGGGTTATGAGTTGCAGGTCCTAGAGGTCCGGCCGCCTTATCAGGATCTGTATGAGATCGTATTGCAGCCCTCGGTTTTTGTTGCCGAAGAGGTGGTGGTAACCGCCACCCGGGCGGGGAGCAAAACCCCGATGGCCTATAAAAATGTTCCGGAGCAGCAGATCAGGGCCATGAACATGGGCCAGGATGTGGGCTACCTGCTGAAGTTGACGCCTTCACTGGTCCAGTCCTCTGAATCGGGAACCGGAATCGGGTATACCAACTTCCGTATCCGGGGAGTCGACCCCAGCCGGATCAATATCACGGTGGACGGAATCCCGCTGAACGACGCGGAGTCACAGCAGGTATTCTGGGTAAATATGCCTGCATTTTCGAGTTCTTTAAACAGCATCCAGGTGCAGCGCGGTGTTGGCACTTCCACCAACGGGGCCGCTGCTTTCGGGGCTACGGTCAACATGCAGACTTCCACACCTTCCACTGATCCCTACGCAGCGGTCACCACCACCTTCGGCTCCTACAATACCTGGATCCATACCATAAAAGCAGGTACCGGCTTGATCAAGGACAAACTGGCATTTGATGTTCGGTATTCCAGGCTGAAGTCCGATGGTTATGTGGATTATGCCACTTCCGACAACCGGTCCCTGCAGTTTACCGGGAACTATTTTACCAGGAAGGGCCGGCTGAAGGCCGAAGTAATCCTGGGGGAGCAGCATACGGGGATCAGCTGGTGGGGGATCGATGAGGTGACGCTCGATACAAACCGGACCTACAATCCCGCTGGACAGTATGTAACCCCTTCAGGCGAAGCGCGTTACTACGAGGACCAGACGGATAATTACTGGCAGAACCATTATCACCTGGTATATTCCACCAACCTCTCCAGAAACCTCTTGCTGAATGCGGCTTTATACTTTGTGGATGGAAAGGGGTATTACGAGCAATTCAAGCAGGATGAAGCACGATATGACTATTATCTGCCGGATATTATTCTGGAGGGCGATACCATCACACACACTGATCTTGTCAGGCAAAAATGGCTGGACAATAACTTCTACGGGGGGGTGTTCTCCATACTCTATACCCTGGATCGGCTGAAAATCACCGGTGGCGGAGGATTGAACCGTTATGGGGGGAAGCATTTCGGAAATATCATCTGGATGCGGTATGCTGGAGATACCGAGAAGGGGCATGAATGGTATCGGAGCAGTGCCCTGAAGTGGGATGGTAACCTCTATTTTAAATCAAATTATCAGGTCAGTCAACGCCTGAATCTCTTTGCGGATATGCAGTACCGGTATGTCTATTACCACCTGGCGGGTATCGATGACGACGGGTATATGCGGGAACTGGAACAGGAGCACCAGTTCCATTTTTTCAACCCGAAGCTGGGGGTTCAAATGGAGATTGATCCCAGACAGGTAGCCTATGCCTCGTTCTCCATCGGAAATCGTGAACCCACCAGGCAAAATTTCAAAGATGCCACGGGGGATCCGGGATCCACTCCCAAAGCAGAAAGGCTGCGGGATCTTGAGCTTGGATATTCCTATTCCTCCCAATCCCTTGCACTGGCAGTCAACCTGTATTACATGAACTACCGGAACCAGCTGGTCGCTACCGGGGAGCTGAGCACGGACGGGTATCCGATAATGACCAATATGGAAAAGAGCTACAGGGCAGGCGTGGAACTGAGTTTTGGTGTTCAACCCTTTTCTTTCCTGGACTGGAACGCCAACCTGACCCTGAGCAGGAACCGGATCAGGGATTTTGTGGAGTCCTACATCGATTATGATTCAGATACCTGGGTGGGAACTCCTGCTACAAGAGCGCTGGGTGATGTGACCATCGCCTATTCCCCTTCGGTGATCTCCTCCAGTGATGTGATTTTTCACCTGGCAAGGGCCATGGATCTTCATTTCATCAGCCAGTATGTAAGTGAGCAGTACTTTGTAAATACCATGAACGAGCATATGAAGCTGGATGCCTGGTTCGTAAACAACCTGCGCTTTGATTACAGCTTTTCTGTGAAGAAACTCGGCCTTCTGGGAATTCAGTTCCAGGTAAACAATCTCTTCAATGTGCTTTATGAAAACAATGCCTACGGGGGGACCTGGTGGGAGGATGGCCAGGAATACTACTGGTCGGCCTATTTCCCACAGGCAACCATAAATTACCTGGCAAAGGTAAGTCTGGAATTCTGATGGTGCCTGGAACGGGACATATCTGGATTGAGATCTTCGGGGTCGTGACCGGCATCCTATATGTGATCCTGGAGGTCAGGCAGAATCGCTTGCTCTGGCCGCTGGGATTCATAACCTCGTCAGCCTACGTATACATTTTCTTTGCAGGTAAATTCTATGCCGATATGAGTCTCCAGGTCTACTATGTCC
>CAYRLP010000035.1:0-10763 GCA_964424935.1 uncultured Bacteroides sp. | reverse complement strand
GATGTGTTTGCGTCCTTTCTTCGGCGGGATGAACTTTTCGATGCGGTCGCTGAACAGGATCACTCCGATCTTATCGTTGTTCTCAATGGCTGAAAAGGAGAGGACTGCCGCGATCTCAGTAATAAGATTCCGCTTCATCTGTTCCCGGGTCCCGAAATCACCTGAGCCGCTGATATCGATCAACAGCATAACCGTCAGCTCCCGCTCTTCCTCAAACACTTTTACATAGGGGTGGTTAAATCGGGCCGTCACATTCCAGTCGATGTTCCGGATATCGTCGCCGTACTGGTATTCCCTGACCTCGGAAAAGATCATCCCCCTTCCTTTGAACGCGCTGTGGTACTCACCGGCAAATATCTGTCTGGTGAGACCCCGGGTTTTGATCTCAATTTTCCGTACCTTTTTTAGTAGCTCTTTGGTTTCCACTTCCTACTTTCTTGCTTCTCTCACCGTAAAATACCACTCCTCTCTTGTCAGGATCACCTGAATGGTGTCCTTCTGCTGCATGTAGGCCCATTCCGAATCCCCCACCTTTTCGTAGGTATCATTCAGATGCTCAATCACTTCATCGTACTGCCCGTAGTCACAGACCAGCTTGGTGCTTCTGCAAATATCCTCATCGGTGAAGTACAGGATCCAGGTGCGGGTCTGCATTCCGTTCACATATTTAAGGTAGTTGAACTGCTGTCTTACTATCGAATTGTCACGTCTGAACTCTTTGTGGTTCGCCTTCACCATGACAGATACCTCTTCCTTGGTCAGGCCGATCATGGACTGCCCCTTCAGCGATGCAATGGCAAACAAACAGAAACATGCCGCGGTCAACAGCTTTGGTGCCGGTCCTTTCATGGTTTCCCTGTTTTGGAGTGCTTTATCCTAGGGCACTTCCACGTGATTGAGTATCTCAGATATTATATTCTCAGTCGTTACATTTTCCGCCTCGGCCTCATAGGTCAATCCGATCCGGTGACGCATCACATCGTGGCAGATGACGCGGATATCCTCCGGAACCACATAGCCCCTGCGTTTAATAAAGGCATAGGCTTTTGCTGCCTTGGCAAGGTTTATGCTGGCCCGGGGTGACCCCCCGTATTGAATCAGTGGCACAAACTGTGCCAGTCCTGCCTTCTGGGGATCACGTGTGGCAAATACAATATCCAGGATGTAGTTCTCAATCTTTTCATCCAGGTACACCTCCTTGACCACGGAACGGGCCTGCATAATATCTTCCGGTTTCAGGATCCTGTCGGCCACGGGAAATTCCTCTGCAAGGTTCTCGCGGATAATCAGCCGTTCCTCTTCCATTCCAGGGTAATCCACCAACACCTTCATCATGAAACGGTCCACCTGGGCTTCCGGCAAGGGGTAGGTCCCTTCCTGTTCGATGGGATTCTGGGTGGCCATCACCAAGAAAGGACGTTCCAGTTTATAGGTGTGCTCACCGATGGTAACCTGTTTTTCCTGCATGGCCTCCAGCAATGCACTCTGCACCTTGGCCGGGGAACGGTTGATCTCATCGGCCAGAATCAGGTTGGCAAAAATGGGCCCTTTCTTAACCATAAACTCCTCCTTCTTCTGGCTGTAGATCATGGTTCCAATAAGGTCGGCCGGAAGCAGGTCAGGTGTGAACTGGATCCGGCTGAAGCTTGCGTTGATGGTCTGAGAAAGTGTGCTGATAGCCAGGGTTTTGGCAAGTCCGGGCACCCCTTCCAACAGGATATGTCCATCCGAAAGCAAGCCGATCAGCAAACGATCAATCAGGCCTTTCTGGCCTACGATCACCTTCTGGATCTCCAGGGTGATCAGGTCCACAAACTCACTCTCTTTTTTAATCCTTTCGTTGAGCTCTTTGATGTTTACGTCCTGAGTCATACAGTGGATTGTTTTACGTTAATAATCATCTTGTTAATCCTGCTTTAAGGAGGAAAACAAAAATAGGCCTCAAAATAAGTATTCGAAAGGAATGAGAGGTTAAAAAATGTTAAGAAAAAAGTAAATTAGCCTTCGAAAATCCGTGCAGTGATCAGGTATTTCATCCACATGGCCTTCGATGGCAGCGATTATTTCGGCTGGCAGATCCAGCCCCATGAGCCAACCGTGCAGCAGGTTCTTGAACATGCACTTTCCACCCTTCTAAAGAAGGAAATCCGCGTAACCGGCGCGGGACGTACCGATACGGGGGTGCATGCTTCATACTACACTGCACACTTTGATCTGGATACTGCCCCATCCTCTTCCGGAAAAAGCTCCGCCGGGCTTCTTGATCCGGACTCAGGCAGATTTCTCTTCAGGCTTAACAGAATTCTTCCCCCGGACATCGTCGTTTTCAAAATCATGGAAGTTCCGGAAAAGATGCATGCCCGTTTCTCAGCTATCTACCGTACTTACCACTACCACATTGCTTCAGTGAAGCCGCTGTTCCAGCGAAAATACTGCCACTACGTTTATGGAGAACTGGATTACAAATCCATTAAGAAATGTTGTGAAGTGATCCTCGAAACCAGCGATTTCACAAGTTTTGCCAAGTTACACTCAGAGGTCAAGACCAACATTTGCAGCGTAAAACATGCCGCCTGGATCGTGGAGGAGCAGGGCCATCGCTTTGAAATCACCGCTGACCGGTTCCTGCGGAACATGGTGCGTTCCATCACGGGGACCCTCCTGGATGTGGGTCTGGGAAAGCTGGACCTGGAGGGATTCAGGCAAATCGTCCAGGCAAAGGACCGGGGAAAAGCAGGCGCATCGGTTCCGGCCAGGGGGCTCTTCCTGGTGGATATCGGGTACGGGGATCAGGAGGTGCGCTGAAGCCTTGCACGGAATATTTCCTGGCCATCCCCTTCCCGCGTCGCCAGAAAAAAATGTTCCCCAGGGTCCCCCCGTGACACGGCAATATGGATAAGGTCACCGAACAGCGCTTCATGGTTGTAATTGATCTCCAGTTCCCTCAGGTCCATCTGGGCATTTTCAGCGTTGGTGGTGGCATCCATGCACCATTCCATATACTTGACATTGTTCACGTGGTCTACGATATCCAGGTCGGAAAACAACACCTGATGTTCCGTCATGTGCTCCGGCTGGCCGGGTATTTCAATCCGCTCAAGGGGTCTGTCAAACACCTGTGAATCGTGGATGATCAGCTTGAACCGCTCCATCATCTCTTTCGGCCGGATAAGCCGGTGGGTATCAATATCCAGGATCAACCAGGCGGTACTGGCCCAACCAATGGGGTCTCCGCTGCGGTCCAGAACCCTGAAATCCCGAAGTGCAAAAAGTTTCTCTGCCCCGCTTGGCCAGGTTTCCAGGGTGATCCGGTCGTTCCATACAGGGTAACGTTTCATATGGATCCGCATCCGGGACAGCACCCAGGTCGTCTTACGGCTCTTCATTTCATGGTATCCCAGTCCCAGTTCACGGGCATGATGGTAAGCCACCTCCTGGAAGAAATTGGCCATGGTCGTAAGCCTGGCCTGGCCCTTCGGATTCAGGTCATAGGAGGATATGGCGAACTCTTTCTTGAATATATTCATCAGATCTGTGATTCTTTGGGCTGTTCTGCATTCCAGATGTCCCAGGAGGCTTCTGCCTGATAAATCAGCATATCGTACCCGTTCACAATCGATGCCCCGTTTGCTTCTCCCCTGGAAAGAAAGGCTGTTTTCTCCGGATTGTAGACCAGGTCAAACAGCAGGTGTCCGGGACCCATGGCATGGTAGGGAAGGTCCGGACAGGTATCCACCTCCGGGTGCATGCCCAGCGGGGTCGTATTGATTATCAATGTGGACCGGGCAACCCGCTCCTCGTCAAGCTCTCTGTAGGTAAGGCGCTGACTGCCGGGGGTGCGGCTCACCAGGGTAAAGGAGATCCCCAGCTGCTCAAGCACGTATCGGACTGCTTTTGAGGCCCCTCCCGTTCCCAGTACCAGTGCTTCCCTTTGACCGGGTTGCAGGTGTTCCAACAGGGATCGCCTGAAGCCAAGAACATCAGTATTATCGCCCTGCAATGAAATGCGTCCCCCGCTTCGGTTGATGGTGATCGTATTCACCGCCTGAACGGTCTTCGCCGTATCATTCAGTTGATCCAGGAAAGGGATGATCGCCTGTTTATAGGGAACCGTCACATTCAGTCCGGCCAGTTCCTGCTCCCCCTCCACCAGTTTCCCGAATTCAGACAGCTCTTTCAAAGGGAAATTGCGGTACGCGGCATTGATTCCCTCCTCTTTAAACCTGCGATTGAAATAGGAGGCGGAAAAACTGTGCCCCAGGGGAAAACCGATCAGTCCGAACAAACGCATCTAGGTGGCCTTTCTTATGCGGGTCAGCCCGATTTCAATAAGGAATATCAGGGCCATGCCGGAGGCTGCAAGCAGAAGCGCCCACCCAACCTGGTGATCCGGATTCTGGAATGACGGCCATATATTCTTTTCCACCAGCGGTTTTTCCACACCTTCCACCACAATGGTCTCCAGTGTTTCTTTCCAGGGCCATATTTTATTCAGGGAACCAATCATGAATCCAACCAGAACGGCGATGGTGGGATCATGATATTTCTTTAACAGCCAGGCCAGGAAGTTCGCAAACAGGATCAGTCCGGCAACCGCCCCAAAACCAAGCAGGAGGAGGTCCAGGATGATCCGGTTGTTTACCGCATGCAGCGCAAAGGTGTATTTCCCCAGCAGAAGCAGGATGAAACTGCCGGATATTCCGGGAAGGATCATGGCACAACTGGCCAATCCGCCCGAAATGATCACGAACCAGGATGCATCGGTCGTGGTGGTCGGGGTTACACTGGTAATGTAGAACGCAACCCCGATCCCCGCCAGCAGAGCGACTATTTTGGGAATTCTCCAGTGTCTGATCTTCCGGGAGACCACGTAGGAGGATGCCAGTACCAGCCCGAAGAAAAAGGACCAGATAAGCACCGGCCGGTGTTCCAGAAGGTATTCCAGGAGTTTGGCAAGGGAAAGGACCGATATAAGGATCCCTGTAAACACAGCCAGGAGAAAGGTCCCGTTAATCTGCTTCCAGAATGCTTTCCAACGGCCTGTGAAGAAAAGCCGGAGGGCTTCCAGGTTGATCGACCGGATGGAGTTTATCAGTTCTTCGTAGATCCCCGTGATAAACGCGATGGTTCCGCCCGAAACGCCGGGAACCACATCTGCCGCTCCCATGCCCATTCCCCGCAGTACCAGGGAAAGTAATCTTGTGGTCTGTTTCTTCAAGTATTACTGCTTTCTGGATTGGAACGACTCCGGCAATACATCGAAAAAGGTGTCGCCCCGCATGCCGCAACGGAGGGCTTCCAGGGAAACGACTTCATTGGGGGCGATGTTTCCCAGGTTCACATTGGCCCCGACAAGCTGAATGAACATGGTTTGCTGCGCCTTGTTCGGGGCCTCCCACAGCACATCGTTGACGTGGATCTCCCTCATTATATCATCTATGAGCGCCCTGTTGGCCGAACCGTCAGACTGATAAATGCCAATGGTACCGCTCTCCCTGGCTTCCGCAATGACCTTCCAGGCTCCTGTTTCCAGTTCCGTTCGCATATTCGAAATCCATACATCGTTGGGGAGTTCCACACCCTTCACCTTGCTTCCGATTTCCGAGAGAACCTGGAAATCCCTGGCCAGTACGGATATGCACGCCAGCTTCTCTTCATGTTCCATTTTAATCGTACCGTCCGATACCTCCACGTTTTCGAGTCCGCTCTCACTTACAAATTTTCGGTACCCGTCAAATTCACCACGGACGTAGAACATTTCAAAGAGGGTTCCTCCGAAATACGGTTTCAGTCCGGCTTCCTTATATAATTTTACTTTCTCCTTCAGGTCGGGCGTAATCAAAGCGGTTCCGAATCCGAATTTTACCAGATCGGTAAAAGCTGCACTGGATTCGATGAAATGTTCCGATTCCTTCAGGCTCAAACCTTTGTCCATCACCATGGTCAGCCCATATTCACGGGGTCCTGAAGTTCGTTCAGGTACATAAGTCAATGGAAAATTCATAGATGTTACTTTTTATACTGTTGGATAATACGCTCAATATCTGGCTCCCGTATACCTTCTGGAAAAAAATAGGCAAATTCGGACTCCAGTGTGCCGTCGGCCTCCAGGGCCTCTTCAAGAAACCTGGCTGAGAGCTCTTTTTCTCCCAGCTTCAGATGGCATACCGCCATTTTTATTTTTATGCCGGAATCCTGGGGATGATGCACGAATGCCTCACGCAAAAAACCCAGGGCGTTTTCGTATAATCCTTCCTTCAGAAGCAGTCCGGTCAGGGCATTCCATCCATCCAGGTCGCCGGCATCCTTACGTGTTACATAGCCATAGCACTTCATGGCCTCTTCCATCATTCCGGCATCTTCATTGGCATAACCCAGGTTGATCCAGTAATCCAGGTTCTTGTTATCGAATTCAATGGCTTTCAGAATATAGGTAATCGCCTCCTGCTGACGCCCCATGCGGTGATAGATCATACCGGCTCCAAACCAGCCCTCAGGATCACTGTTGTCCAGTTCAATGACTTTACGAAACGAGACCAGGGCATCTTCCAGCCGATCCATCTGTTCGAAGCAATCGCCCAGGTAACAATACGCCTGCGTGTTTTCCGGCTCCACATCCAGGAACTCCCTGTAGGATTCAATGGCCTTTTCGAATTTGCCCGCATGCACCCAGACATTGGCCTTGTTGAAGTAGGAGGACGCATAGTCCGGATTGATGGCGATGGAGAACTCGTAAGCCTGGACGGCCTTCTCAAAATGCTCCAGCTTATGGTAAACCGTGCCGATGTTATACCAGACATTGTCCGAATAAGGATCCAGATCCAGGTACTGCTGGTAGTATTTCAGGCTCTCGTCGAACCGGTGCAGCCGATCATAGAAATAGCCCAGGTCATAAAGCACCGACAGGTTTTTGGGTTGCTGGTGATAGGCCTGTATCAGGTATTTTACGGCCTGGTCAAAATGCCGCACGTTTTCGTAGGCTATGGAGATGTTGATCAGAGCGTCAAAGGTATCGCTGCCTGAAAGTTCCAGACCCCTGTCGAACTGAACTTCAGATTCTTTCAACCTGCCGGTCAGGCAGAGTGCCGTACCTTTCAGAAAATATAGTTCGGGATTGGATTCCTCCCATACGGGTATCTCCTCCAGCAGTGAGAGTGCCTTTTTAGGCTGTCCCTGTTCAATATATATATGAATGAACTTGTACTTGATCTCCACGGAAGTCGGATGCTGTTTTTTACCCAGTTTGGCCGCTTCCCTTGCTTCATCAAACTGGAAATCCTCCAGGTAATAATCGATGATCTGTTCGAATTCCTCCACGTCAAAGAAGATGGACTGGGCTCCGCTCTTCATATCCTCATACTTTCTTAAAAGTACCTGGAAATCTTCATTTTCAAACACTTGCTCCCTATTCTCACTCATCTATATCCTTCATTTGAAGATGTAAAGATAATTGATAATTGTAAGATATGTAAATATGTCCCCCGAGTCTGCACCAGTCCACCCGAAATATCAACTTTTTATTAAGATTCCGCTGCTGCCAGGGGATATGAATCCTAAAAAAAATCCCTATTTTACAGTGGATGATGCATTTGCTATTATTGGCTCCATGCCAGATAACGAGATATGTTTATGAATGATCGTGAATTAGTAAATATTGCAGCGGAGTATATGCAAGCCTGGACCGCTGGGAACAAAGAAGCGCTTGACAGCCGCGCATCGGAGCAGCTGACCATGGATTACACCCATTTTGACAGACCTTTCACGGGTCTAGCTTCCTGCAGGTCCATGCTCGCCACGACACATACCTTTTTCCCTGATCTGAAACTTGTTCCGGATCAGATCATTCCCAGCGAAAAGATGCAAAGGGTAACCGTCCTCTGGAGCTATACGGGCACGCATAAACAGGGAAAACTTTTCGGAATCGAGGCTTCCGGAAAAAAAGTATCCGTTAAAGGGATATCTTTACTGGAAATTCAAGGGGGCCGGGTGGTCCGAGAAAACGGAATCGTGGACAATATGGGTCTGATGATGCAACTCGGCGCGATCCGGTAAGTGATAAGCCAATGCACAGACACAGCAACAAAATCAGAAAACCCCTGAACAGGACCGTGATCGTTCTGGGAGGATTCCTGGGTATTGTCCTGCTTTCGGGAACCGTGTGGCTGTATTCAAACTCAAGGACACATCAGGTGTTCGGAGGAATTGTATCCCGAATTGAAACAGAGGAGAAGGTGCTTGCGTTGACCTTTGATGACGGACCTACCGGGAACACCGGATGCATCCTGGAAATACTGGACTCACTGGGCGTGAAAGCCACCTTTTTCGTCACGGGACAGGAACTGGAGGAATATATGGAAGAAGGCCGGAAGCTGGCGCAGGCCGGGCATGAGCTCGGTAATCATTCCTATTCACATCAGCGGATGATCCTGAAGACAGGTTCTTTCATTAAGGAAGAGATTGAACGGACCAACGCATTGATCCGTGAAGCCGGCTATCAGGGAAAGATTGCCTTCAGACCCCCCTATTTCAAAAAGCTCATCACCCTCCCCTATTATCTGAGGAAAAATGACACAAAAACCATCCTGTGCGATGTGGAACCGGAAACCGAGCTGGGATTCTCTGCTTCTTCTGAAGCCATCAGCGACTATGTAATCGCCCACGCCGCACCCGGCTCTATCATCCTCCTGCATATAATGTATGAAAGCAGAAAAGAAGCACTTGCATCCTTACCGGTTCTGACAGGCTCTTTAAAGGAACAGGGCTACCGTTTTGTTACCATCTCCGAACTAATGGCATTGGTTAAAAGCAATAAATTCAAACCTGGAAGGAAATGAATCTGGAAGATCTGGGATATGAGCGTGTAAGAGAACGCTACCGCGACGAGCAGGATCTGGATCCATTTACCATAGGCAGGGTGGTTGCGGAACACAAAGAACGCTATCTGGTACGGAGCGGTACCGGAGAGTATGAAGCGGAGATCACGGGAAACATCCGCTTCACTGCAAAGGGCCGGGAAGATTATCCAGCCGTGGGGGATTGGGTGGCCATGGCAACCTATGATTCTGACCAGGCCATCATTCACAGGATACTTCCGCGCTTTTCCGTGATCCGAAGACAGGCAGCCGGAACGACCGGAGCGGTCCAGATCATAGCCACGAACATTGATTACGGATTGGTTATACAGGCCGTCGACAGGGATTTCAACCTGAATCGTCTCGAGCGCTACCTGACCATCTGTCACGCGTACGGAGTGCTCCCCCTTATTGTTCTCAGCAAGACGGATCTGGTTGAAAAGGAGCAGCTGCACAGGTTGACAGAATCCATTGAACAGCGGATCCAGGGGATTCCCATCATCTGCATCAGCAACAGGACCCGTCAGGGATACGAGGCACTCAGAACCTATCTGAAAAAAGGGGTAACCTGTTGCATGCTGGGTTCTTCAGGGATCGGTAAATCCACCCTGTTAAACAATCTCTCCGGTCAGTCAATCATGGATACGGGGACCATCAGCGAGCATACGAACAAAGGAAGGCATGTGACCAGTCACCGGCAACTGGTTGTCCTGGAGACCGGGGGAATCCTGATCGACAATCCGGGAATGAGAGAAGTCGGGATCGCCGACACCACCACCGGACTGGATGTCACCTTTGACCGGATCATCCGGTACGCAGGGGACTGCAGGTATTCCGATTGCACACATACAAGTGAAGCCGGATGCGGGGTGATTGCCGCCCTGGAACGCGGAGAGATCGGGCAGGCGGAGTATGAGAATTACCTGCGGATGGAACGGGAAAAATCCTATTTCAACTCCACCCTGGAAGAGAGGCGCCGGAAAGACAAGGAATTTGGAAAATACATGAAAAACTATAAAAAGGACAAAAGGAAAAACAGTTATTAATATGAAGAAAGCAGCTTTCCTACCCATTTTGATGGTTGTTTGTTTCACGCTTCAGGCACAAACTGAGAAGGGTAAGGTACTTACCGATTCCATTTACTCCGTGAACCTTGAGAATGATTTTGGAGAAAATCCCCGCCGTGCCGTATCGGTCTACCTTCCTCCCGGATACGACGACAGCGGGAAGCGCTATCCTGTGATCTATTTCCTCCATGGATTTATGGGCGACCACACCATGCTTGCACCCATGGCGGAACTCCTGGATTTTGCCATTGCCACCTTACGGATCCGGCCCTTCATCCTGGTTATCCCCGGAGAGCATACTAGCTATGATGGCAGTTTCTACAGCAACAGCGGGATCTATGGCAACTGGGAAACTTTTACAGCAGAGGACCTGGTAAACTACATGGATAATACGTACCGTACCATCGCGCGCGCAGAGAGCCGCGGAATCACCGGGCACAGCATGGGAGGGTACGGAGCACTTAAAATAGCCATGCACTACCCGGAAACATTCAGCAGCGTATATGCTCTGAGTCCGGGTGTCCTGACCATCGTCCGGGAATACGGACCCAACAGCAACACATACAGAGAATTGGCGAACATACACACCCAGGAGGAACTGAACAGATCCTATTTTAGCAAGGTCATCATAGCCCTGGCGAAGTCCTGGTCACCCAATCCCGATCATCCCCCCTTCTATTGCGATATTCCCTTTGAATACCGGGACGGGAAGATTATCGCGAACCAGGAGGTCCTGGAACACTGGTATGACAACATGCCCGTGCACATGATCGATGACAACCTGGATAACCTGAAAAAACTGAAGGCCATCAAACTGGATTGGGGAAGAAATTCAGGAGACCGT
>CAYRLP010000034.1:9095-10909 GCA_964424935.1 uncultured Bacteroides sp. | reverse complement strand
ATGTTAAGTTTTAAATGTAGTCATTCGGTTCCTATTTTCAGAACGATCTTTCCTTCCGACATATGTTCCCGGTACTGTTTTATGGCCTCTTCCACACGCTCCAGGGGATACCTTTGATTGATGGTGGATACGAGCTCCCGTTCCAGACCCTTTTTCACCCTGTTTATAAAACGGAGCTTAAATAGAAGTCCTTTGCCATCGAGCCAGTTACCCAGCTGGAATCCAACCACCTTTATGTCCTGTGAAATCAGTGCAGCGGGATCCACCCGCATGGGATCACCGGAGAGTCTTGCATAGGCAACCAGAGTGGAACCGGGAGGGGCTGCATCCAGAAGCACGGAGCTCTGACTACCGGTCACCGCATCCAGGACGAGGGTGGCATTCAGCTCTCTGGCAAGAACCTTCAGCTGCTCTGCAAACTGTTCATTCTGACTGTTCAGTACATGGCTGGCCCCCATCTCTTTCAGAGCGATCACCTGACTCTCCCGCCTGACAATATTTATCAGGGGGATCCCTCTGCTTCTGGTCAACCTGATCAGCATCTTTCCCAGGGAACTGGCTGCCGCATTATTGATCATGGCACGGTGCTTCCCTTCCCCGGCCAGCTGCAGAAAAGCCATGGCAGTCATGGGATTTACCAGCATCATCGATCCCTGTTCACTGGTAACTTGTGCCGGAATCGGGGCTACATTCATGGCGGAGGTCAGCATATAACCCGCCCAGGTCCCGTCTCCTCCATGCATGGGTGAGCAGGCCACGCGTTTGCCCGACCTTAGCCTTGAAAGGATTCCGCTCCCTGTTGCCACCACCGTTCCGCTTCCTTCCAGGCCCGGGGTGAAGGGGTAGGGACGTTCCAGATATCCACCAGCCAGAAGGGCCAGGTCAGACGGATTTACAGGAGCTGCTTCCATTTTTACCAGGACCTCTCCCGGTCCGGGACGGGGCACCTCGATCTGTTCCACTTGCAGGGGTTCGCCCGGTTCGTGCTGCCGGATGGCAGCCATCTTCTCCGGTATGCTGTTTCCTTTTGCTTTCATCGGATGGTTTATAACAGGATTCTTCTATAATCTTTCCAGCGTAAGGACTGCCGCTTCCCTGATCTGTTCCAGTGCATCTTCCACATGCTGCTCCTCCACATAGGTCTGTCCGATGATCATCCGCAGCGTAAAGAGACCGTTTATCTTGGTATGGGTCAGGAACAGGCGGCCCTTTCCGTTCAGGTTATCCAGGAAGGCTTCGTTTAACTGGTTCAGCCTGTCGGGGGACATCTCTTCAGGTTCCAGCCTGAAGCAGGTAAAATTTAGGAATGGTTCTAGGGGAAGATGTACATGTGTAATCCGGGCCAGTGCCTCACTGAATTTCTGGTTCATCCGGATATGGTCACGGAGTTTTTCCCGAATCCCTTCCAATCCGTAGCTGCGGAGTACGAACCATAGCTTCAGGGCCCTGAACCGCCGACCCAGGGCGATCCCCCAGTCCCGGTAATCATTTACAGCTCCCCGGGTTTTGGTTTTCAGGTATTCGGGCAGGATCTCAAAAGTTTTTATGAGTAATCCTGCATCCTTAACCAGGTAGACCGAACAGTCGAAGTTTGTAAACATCCATTTGTGAGGGTTAAATACGAAACTGTCGACCTGTTCGATACCCTCGATCATCCATCTGTACTCAGGCAGAAGCAGGGCTGTTCCTGCAAAGGCTGCATCCACGTGCAACCAGATCCCATATTTCTTACAGATCGCTGAGATTTTCTTCAAGGGATCCACGGCCACCGTTCCGGTAGTACCGATGGTGGCCACAACGGCGCAGGGTTTCAT
>CAYRLP010000034.1:0-9085 GCA_964424935.1 uncultured Bacteroides sp. | reverse complement strand
GCATCCAGATCCTCCCGGATCCGGTTCTCCAGTTCGTTTGCGTCCAGACGCATCTGATCATCGGTTCCGACCTTTACCAGGTTCCTCCGTCCCATCCCGCTGATCCCCATGGCTTTTTCAATGGAAGAGTGGGTTTCCGTTGAACCATATACCCGGAGATTCCGGGGGACCCCCTCCTCGTTTGAACGGAAGCCGGTGGCAACTTCCCTGGCGGTGATCAGCGCTGCGAGTGTGGCAGAGGAGGCGGTATCCTGGATGACCCCTTCAAAAGTGGAAGGCATGCCCATGGCATCCCGGAGCCACTCCATCATTCGCTGTTCAAGCTCAGCAGCCGCCGGAGAGGTATCCCAGATCATGCACTGGGCCCCCATGGCAGAGGTTAATGATTCTGCCAGGACCGATTCCACGGAGGAGTTGGCCGGAAAATAGGCATGGAAACCCGGATGTTGCCAGTGGGTCATCCCGGGAAGGATGATACGGTCCAGGTCCGCCATGATCTGCTCCATGGGTTCGGATTCCAGCGGCACCTCTTTGGGTATGGCCCTGTAAATGTCACCTGGTGCCACCGTTGATTTCACCGGAAAGGATGAAATATGGTTCAGGTAGTGATCGATCCAGTCTGTCACCGGACCTGCCTCTTTCTTATAATCTTTGGGATTCAGCATGTTATTTAATATTATGATGCATGGTACATAAGTAGTGCATCCGCAAAACGCTCTGCGGCATCTGGATTGTAACGGAACCATAGTTCGGGTTCAATGAGCTCCAGTTCCGACAGGACCAGATGGTTCCGGTTGTCCCAGATGGCGTCCACCCTGGCATAAAGGGGCGTATGTTCGCAATGGGACACGACCGATTCGGCATATGCGATCTCCTGATCCGATGCGTCGTATGGATGCAGTGATCCTCCGAAATCTTCGTGGACCCGGAAGTCCCCGTCCCTGGCTTT
Organism: uncultured Bacteroides sp.; assembly: GCA_964424935.1. GTDB lineage: Bacteria > Bacteroidota > Bacteroidia > Bacteroidales. The sequence goes on along the minus strand of CAYRLP010000034.1, from coordinate 8,136 downwards.
TTTTCGCATAGCGTGGGTGAAACGGCCTCCGATCAGTACGAAAGAGACTTCTCCCAGGTCCAGAACCTGATTTTGAAATTCCTGGATCATCAGTGTCTCTTGACTCACAAGTCTCTGGAAGATGTTTTCATACCTGTTACTTCTGTCTGCAGTAAAGCGATAGGTATGACGTGCCGCCCCGCTGATTGTCGGCTTCAGGATAACCTCATTCCAGCCAGTCTCCATGATCAGCTCCTTCAGAGATGTCCGCGTTCCCTCCTCGATAAACCGGGTGGGGGGGATATGAACCCCTTTTTCGGACAGTTCAAGAAGATAATGCTTGTCCAGGTTCCATCGAATGGTTTCATAGGTATTTAGCATCTGGGTGTGATCTTTGATCCGTTCTAGCCATTGATCAAATTCCCGGAATCGGTTGAAATAATCCCAGGTGCTCCGGAACAATACGTAACGGGTACTGGTCCAATCCATTTCCGGATGATCCCAGTTGATGCGTCTGACCCTCCAACCCCTTTTTTCCAGGGCTTCCTGGACCAGCAGGTCCTCCTGGACCGCATTCTCGATGATGGGCGTCCTGGGGCCGTTTCCCAGATGGATCGGGTCGGTAAGAATGGTGATATCAATCTGCTGCGCCATCTGTTCAGCTATTGCGTGAAGTACTGAATGGATCTGATGATCATATCAACTGCAAAGTAAGCAAATGCCAGGGCAAATAGTTTGAAAAGGTAGGGAATTAACCTGGGTCGGGAGAGGGCTTTCCGGAAGCGGGAAAAGAGAAATGCAGCCACCAGGGTGGAGGTCAGCCATCCCAGCTGGACCAGGCCCATAAAGAGATAAGCCCCGAGGTAAAGCTGCTCTCCCAGGAGGATGGCCTTGGGGATGCAGATGGTGAGCCAGTAGGTCCAGAGCACCCCGTTGGAGAGGATCATCAGGATTATTTTCCAGAGTCCGAAATCTACCTTCTGGCCGCTCTCCAGGCTTTTAACCTTCCAGATGGAAAGAGCGATCCAGATCAGGATGGCCGCTCCAGCCAGGGACAATCCCCTGAAAAAAGCCTCATTGAAATTCAAAGAACTGAGGATCAAAAGACTGATAATGGCCACCAGCGTTTCTGTGACCAGGGCAATACCGATGATCCGAAGGCTTTTCGCAAACCCGGATTGAAGAATCTCGGTAAAGACAGCGGTAATGACCGGGCCGGGAATCAATCCCCCGATCAGTCCCAGCATCAGTGCAATGACCAGCTCATGGATCATGGAATAGCATTTCTTTTCAGGCGAAAATAGACAAAAGGCGTCGAATTTGACTAACTTGGAATTTAAAATTCCAAGCAGTGTAAATTCCATTTCCATGAAAAAAGTATGTATGTGTTTAATGCTCCTTGCGGCCACAACATGGTCGTTCGGACAGGTCAGTGCCCGGCTGATGCGTTATGCCGATGTTTCTGAAAGTCAAATCGCCTTTGTCTACGGCGGTGATCTGTGGATCATGGCCAAAGAAGGGGGAACTGCTCATCAGCTTACCCATTCACCGGGTGAAGAATCGTGGCCCCGTTTTTCTCCTGATGGACAGGAGCTGGCCTTTTCGGCCAGTTACAACGGGAACACGGATATTTTTGTAGTGCCCTCATCAGGCGGGGTTCCTACCCGGGTTACTTATAACTCATTTGACGACCGTATGGTGGAATGGCACCCCGATGGCCAGAGACTGCTTTTTGCCTCCAAGCGTGAAAGCGGCAGGCAGTCCTATTCCCAGTTCTACCTGGTGGATAAAACCGGGGGTATGCCGGAAAAACTATCCATTCCCTACGGGGAGCTGGCCAGCTTTTCACCCGATGGCAAACACCTGGCCTATATCACAAAGATTACAGAGAACTATCCCTTTAAGCGCTACAGGGGCGGTCTCGCTTCGGACCTTCTGCTCTACGATGTAGAGAGAAAGCAGGTGGAGAACCTCACCAGCAGTCCCGCCATTGATGGCAAACCGGCCTGGGCCGGAGAGCAGCTGTTTTACCTGTCGGATGCAGGTGAACACATGCGGCTCAACGTGTGGCAGTACGATCTGACTGAGAAAAAAGGAAAGCAGCTGACCTTCTTTGAGGATTTTGATATTTCTTCTCTTTCGGCCAGTTCTGGGGAGTTGATATTTGAAGCAGGGGGAAATCTCTACCTGATGGATGCAGGAACCAAACAGTACGGGCCTGTGGATGTGACCGTGCTCAGCGACCTTTCCCTGGAGATGTCCAGATCGGTGAATGTGGGCGAGAACATCCGGAACATGGCTGCTTCACCCGAAGGGAAGAGGATCCTCTTTGAGGCACGGGGGGAGATATTCAATGTGCCTGTGAAAGAAGGCTATGTTGTGAACCTGACCCAGTCCAGCGGCGCTTTTGACATGCTGCCCGCCTGGTCGCCCGATGGCAAGAGCATTGCCTTCTGGAGCGATCGTTCCGGCGAATATGAGCTCTATCTGCAGGATCCTGAAAGGGAGAAGGATCCGGTGCAGCTGACCAGCCGGGGGAAGGGATTCGGATACCAGCCCTACTGGTCGCCCGACAGCAAATATATTGCTTTTATCGATGAACGAAATGATATCACGGTGATCGACGTGGAGAGCAAAACAAGCGTAGTGGCAGGGAATTACCGCTGGAACGCTGGGCATAGTAGCAGGTTCGGCTACCCCATCAACTGGTCGCCCGACAGTAAATGGATCGCATTTACCGAAGAAATGGACAATTCACACAATGCCATTTTCCTGTACAAGTTGGAGACCAAGGAGAAGTTCCAGGTCACCAGCGGCTTTTTTGACGATGCCTATCCACTATTCAGCATAGATGGAAAGTACCTCTACTTTCTCACCGACCGGAATATGCAGCCGGTCTACTCCGATATGGGCGACGCGACCTGGGTGTATCCCAATGCCACCCAGATAGCAGCGATGGCCCTGAGTGCCGAGACTGCCTCTCTGCTTGAGGCCAGGAATGATACGCTGGAAGAAGAGGAGGAAGGAACGGAAGAAGAAAACGGGGGAAAAGCGGATGAGAAGAAAAAAAGAAAAGATCAGGAGTCCGAGGACCAGGAAGAATCCGGGGAAAAGAAGGTGGATGTGGAGATTGAGATGGAGGGGCTGGAAACCCGGGTGGAGCTCCTGCCGCCCAAGGCAGGAAACCTGAACTGGCTGGCCTCTTTTGAAGGAAAACTGGTGTTCCTGAGAAATCCCAATTCCGGGTCGGCTTCCCGCGAAGCATCGCTGGTGTACTATGACCTGGAGGAAAGGGAAGAGAAGACCATTATCTCCGATGTGGAGCGTGCAAAACTCACGGCCGATGGCAAGATGATCCTGGTACGGGCAGGCGGAAAATACGGAGTGATCAAGGCTGCCGAGAACCAGAAGGTGGAACAGCCGGTTCCCACGGGCGATCTGGCCATGGAGCTGGTTCCCCGGGAGGAATGGCGGCAGATCTTCCAGGATACCTGGCGGCGTTACCGCGATTTCTTTTACGATCCACAAATGCATGGAGTGGACTGGGATTCCATGCGGGTACAGTACGGAAAGCTGGTTGAGGATGCACGATCCCGCTGGGACCTCTCATTTATCGGATCCAACATGATCGCGGAACTCAGTGCCGGACACACCTACACCTTCGGGGAGGGTCCCGACCAGGTCAAACGGGTTAACACCGGATTCCTGGGCATCGACTGGGAAATTACAGATAAGGGTTTCCGGATCAAACGGATTATCAGACCGGCCCCATGGGATACGGAAGTACGTTCCCCCTTTGATAAACCTGGCTCCAAGATAAAAGAAGGACACTATATCCATGCCGTAAACGGAATTTCCCTGGATCCTTTAAAAGATCCCTACGCCGCTTTTGAAGGTCTGGCCGGAAAGACCGTCTCGCTTTCTACCAGCAGTGCTGGAAATCCCCAGGAGGCAGAAACGACGGTTATCAAATGCCTGGACCAGGGAGAAGAGGTCAACCTCCGCTACCTGGAGTGGATTGAGAATAACCGGAAACGGGTGGATGAGCAATCAGACGGGAAGCTTGGATATATCTATATGTCCAATACTGCCTACCGGGGAACGCTGGAACTGGTTGAAATGTTCTACGGGCAGCTGGATAAGGAAGGATTTATCATCGATGAACGCTTTAACGGGGGTGGATCTCTGGCCGACCGCTTCCTGGAGCTGCTGCAGCGTCCGGTCATATACAATTTGCACTGGCGCCATGGAAAGGACCATACCCAGCCCATCAAGACCAATACGGGTCCCATGAGCATGTTAATCAATGGCTGGGCAGGTTCGGGCGGAGACGGATTCCCCTGGGCCTTCCAGGAGCTTGAGGCTGGCCCCATTGTAGGGGAACGAACATTGGGGATCCTGGTGGGACCCGCCACAGGTCACCAGCTGATTGATGGTGGGGGGATCACGGTCCCAGGTGCCCGCTTGTATGACAATGATGGACACTGGTTCTGGGAAGGAGAGGGGGTGACTCCCGACATTGAAGTATGGGATGATCCCAATATCCTGATGCAGGATCGTGATTCCCAGCTGGAGCGTGCGGTGCAGGAGGTGATGCAAATGCTGGAAAGCTGGCCACCGCGGATGACCCCGGCACCGGCACGCCAGAACCGAACCGCAGAAGATCTAAAACAGATCTATTAAAAGAAATGAGGCCGTCTCAGGGACGGCCTCCGGGAGTCGTTTGGAGTTGGTAATTTTAGAGTCTTAAGCTAACCCCAATCGCAGATACACAAGACGGTGTCTTAGTTGAATTAAATTACGATCTTTTTATATCAATACGAATCCGTTCCGCGAAAAGTTATCCTCACTGCAGGCACCCTGGACCCTGGCATGCAGTTTTCCTGCGAAATGTTTTTTTCGGTTAAGGAACCTGAAAGACAGGTGTAAGCTGAGGTGAGCAGCGTCGGATAGACCGCCCGGGGCATCTCTTTTTACTTACAAGGATCTGTGGAAAACTAACAGCAGTCATTTGTGGGACAGTACGGGGCAACCCTCAGGGAAACACCTGCAGGAATTATTCTTATATTTAATCCAAATCAATTTGATCAGGATGAATTTGGATAAGAAGTTCTTTGGAACAAGCCCCGAAGGGAAGGAGGTCTTTCAATATACCCTGAAGAACAACCGGGGCATGGAGGTGGATATTATCACCTACGGAGCGATCATCACCGCCATAAGGGTACCTGACAGGTACCATGAGCCTGGTGATGTGGTGCTTGGATTTGATACACTGGAGGGGTACCTGGGTGATCATCCCTATTTTGGAGCCATGGTGGGAAGGTATTGCAACCGGGTAGGGCAGGCCAGGTTTGAACTGGATGGCCGGATTTTTCATCTGACTGCCAATGAAGGGGCCAACCAGCTCCATGGCGGAAAAAAAGGATTTGACAGGCAGATCTGGACCGCAAACACCCGCAAGACTCCCGATCAGGTTTCCCTGTTTCTGGGATACGAAAGCTCTGACGGGGAGGAGGGTTATCCGGGGACACTTCTTGTTGAGGTGGAATATGCACTGAATGACCAGAATGAGCTGGGTATCCATTGCCGGGCAAAAACCGATAAGCCCACCCATGTGAACCTGACCAACCACAGCTATTTCAACCTGAATAGCTGCAAAGGCACCGTATACGGGCATGAACTCATGATCGCAGCGGATCACTTCACCGAACTGGACCAGGAAAGCATTCCCACCGGAAGGATTCTGCCTGTGGAGTCCACTCCTTACGATTTCAGGCTCTCCACGGAAATTGGCAAGCGGATCCGGGAGATTGAGCCGGGTTACGATATCAATTATTTACTGGATATGAAACCCCGGGAACTGACCAGGGCTGCTGCCGTATACGATCCGGTATCCGGAAGGACCCTGGAGGTATTGACCACGCTTCCGGGGATACAACTTTACACATCCAATTACCTGGAAGGGATACCGGGGAAGGGAGGGATCCGTTACGAAAAACATGGAGCCCTTTGCCTGGAAACCCAGTTTTTTCCGGATACACCCAACAAGCCGCAGTTCCCTTCCACGGTATTGCGGCCCGGGGAAGAATATTCGGCAGTCACGGTTTACCGGTTCGGCAGTTAGATGTACAGGTCCCTTTCCATAATTTTTCTTCTGCTCGGATCCCTGGCAGGAAAGTCGCAGGTTTACCACGCCTGTCCGGTCCATCCTTCGGGTGAAGCTTATAAAAATCCCCTTGAAGACAGGTGGCTCTCTGCTTTCGATGTGAAACATTACCACCTGAGCCTGGAGGTAAGCAATACGGATACGCATATAAACGGAGTGGCCCAGGTTCTGGTGGAAACCCTGCGGGATATGGATACCCTGGTGCTGGAGCTGCAGGATGACCTGAATATCACTTCGGTCCTGTTTGCAGATGATCCCGGAAGCAGCGTTTTCCCGGCTGGGAACGACCTGACATTCACGCATGCAGAGAATGCCGTTTACATGGTACTGGACCGGACCCGTCATCCGGGAGAACTGGTCCGTGTCCGGATCGAATACGAGGGAGATGCAGGGCGGGACCGGGGATTTTTTGCAGGCATTACCAGCAAGAAGGAGACGGACTTCGGCTTCGATGTGACCTATACCCTTTCTGAACCACAGCATGCCAGCGACTGGTTCCCGGCGAAGCAGGTCCTCTCTGATAAGATAGATTCGGTGACCTTTGAGCTGACCTGTGACAGGGAGCTTCTGGCCGGATCCAATGGGCTCCTCGTACAGGTGGAGGAAGATGGGAATAACCACAGGCTGACCTGGAAAACCGCTTATCCCATGGCTTATTACCTGCTTTCCTTTGCAGTGGCTGATTATATGGATTACTCCTTTTATGCGCCGCTTTCCGGTTCCGGCGATTCGGTGCTCGTGCAGAATTACCTGTACGATTCGGAAATCATTCTGGAAAGATGGAAGGATCAAATCGACGAAACCGGCCCCCTGATTACCCTCTTTTCCACCATACTGACGGACTACCCCTTTGCCGGGGAGAAATACGGACATTCCATGGCTCCCCTGGGAGGAGGTATGGAGCATCAGACCATGACCACCATCCACGGTTTCAGTTTCTCGCTGGTAGCCCATGAACTGGCCCATCAGTGGTTCGGCAACTCCATCACATGCGGTAGCTGGCAGGATATCTGGATCAATGAGGGATTCGCCTCCTACATGGAGTATGTGGCTGCCCAGTATCTCAGGGATCAGGAAACCGCAGATGACTGGTTGGCGAACGCCATGTCCATAGCACTGGGGGAAAAAGAAGGGTCGGTCTATGTTCCCGGGGAGGAGGTGGAGGATGAGTACCGCCTGTTCAGTTATGGACTCAGTTACAAGAAAGGAGCCATATTGCTACATATGATCCGGTTCATCCTGGACGACGACGAACTCTTTTTCCAGGTGCTGCAGACCTATCTTTCACTTTTTCAGAATGGAACAGCCACCGGGGCGGACTTCCGGTCCGTACTGGAGGACCTGAGTGGTATGGATTTTTCCTGCTTTTTCCAGCAGTGGTATTATGGAGAAGGGTATCCTGTTTTCCAGATATTCTGGGAACAGCAGGGAGACAGCCTGTGGATCACCAGCGAACAGACCGTTACGGCCCCGGATGTGACTCCGCTGTTCCAGGTTCCTTTTGAACTGGAGCTTGTGAATTCGGAAGGACAGGTCCGGCGGATCAGGCTTGCACAGGATAGCAACCACGATGAGTTTCATATACCGGTGGAGGGCCTGGTGGAACGGATTGTTTTTGATCCGGAAAACCGCCTTTTGAAAACCGCCGTCGTCATCCGTAAACTGCCACAGGATAAACCCTTCCGCTATGGTCCCAACCCGGTCAGCAGCGAGCTGACCATACAATTTCCCCAAAAGGATCTGATCGATGCGGTCCGGATTACCAACCTGTCCGGACAGGAGGTTTACAAAGCGTACAGAGCAGGGAATCCTCTGACCCTGAATCTTTCCGGCCTGGCTGACGGGCCCTATCTGCTGGAGCTGAAATGTGCTTCTGAAACCTACCTGGAGAGAATCGTGAAGATTTCCGTCAACTAATACATGCCTCCCTGGTAATTTTCATCGGCTGGGACGGGATCCTTCATCCATTTGGATTTCGAACTCCCTGGGCG
>CAYRLP010000033.1:0-11148 GCA_964424935.1 uncultured Bacteroides sp. | reverse complement strand
GGGGGAAGTCCCCGGGGAGCGTTCACTTTTTTTTGTGTGGGACAGGGGTTATCCCCAGCGCTACTCCAATATGGCTGTCCGGCGGGGTAACTATAAGCTGGTCGGTCAGGCCATGCACGGAGAATCCACGGACCATCTGCTCCTGTTTGACCTGGAAAACGATCCTTTCGAGCTGGTGGATATCAGCCAGGATTTTCCGGAACGCAAATCCAGCCTGATACGGGAACTGGACCAGTGGTACGAGGAGATCATTGTAAGTCCCCATTTAGTGGAGCCTCCCCGGATCGTGGTTGGATCGGAGCATGAAAATCCGGTGGTACTGGGACGCAACGACTGGAAAGGTCCCGCGGCCATGCGCTGGGCCTCCCCGGATGCCTTCGGGTACTGGGATATTGCCGTGGAGGATCAGGGACCCTACCGGGTGACCCTGGTATTCGCAGCAGACCTGCCGACAGGAGGAGTGGCCAGGGTACGGGTGGGGACAAGGCAGTACGGAGTCAGCCCCGGGGGTCCGGGTAAGCAGGAAATCATGCTGGACAACCTGCTGTTCGATCCGGGGGACCACTCCTTTGAAGGATGGTTCCAGACGGGCGGCAGGATTATTACACCGCTATGCGTAGAGATAGAACAAAGAAGAGATTAGGAAGCATGTATCACTTAGATCTGACCCGATGAGAAAACAACGGATTCTGCTCATCCTGCTGATGGCACTCGTTTTCCTGTCGGGAACCCTTGCCCAGGAAACGGAGGTGGTTTATCTCTCAGGAACCGGTTTTGACCGGACAGTGGATTGGGATTTTTACTGCACTGCCGGCATGAACAGCGGAACCTGGACCACCATTGAAGTACCTTCCTGCTGGGAGCAGCAGGGATTCGGTCAGTACAACTACGGCCATGTTCCCCTGGATAATCGGTTAAAGGAGGAGGGTCATTACAGGTACTTTTTTGAGGTGCCGGATCGCTGGAAAGGAAACACCCTTGTACTGCTCTTTGAGGGGGTGATGACCGATGCCCGGGTGCTGGTAAACGGAAAACAGGCCGGTGCGGTGCACCAGGGGGGCTTCTATCCTTTCAGTTATGATATTTCCAGGCTGGTCCGCTTTGGAAAGAAGAATAAACTGGAGGTGTTTGTAAAGAAATGCTCTGACAATGCTTCCGTTAACCAGGCAGAACGGGTAGCTGATTACTGGGTCTTCGGGGGAATCTACCGGCCGGTGAAACTGGAGATCCGGCCGTCCAGCCATATCTCCCAGGTTGCCGTGAATGCGCTGGCTGACGGAGCATTTCAGGCCGACGTTTCCCTGGAGGGAGCCGAGCGGGGGGGAAAGGTGCTTGCCGAGATCACCACCTTTGATGGCAGGCATATAGCGGTCTTTGATACGCTTGTTGAAGCCGGGGCCGGTCGGGTCCGGGTCCGGGGGAAGGTGGACCGTCCCCTGGCATGGAGTCCGGAATTTCCCCACCTTTACCAGGTGCACTTCACTTTATTGGATCCCCGGGGGACGGTGCTGCATCGCCTGACGGAGCGTATTGGATTCCGGACGGTAGAGGTCCGTGAACAGGATGGAATCTATGTGAACGGGGTGCGCATTAAATACAAAGGGGTATGCAGGCACTCCTTTCATCCCGATAATGGCAGAACCTCCAGCAAAGCTTTCAGTATCGAAGCGGTGAACCTGATCAAGGACATGAATATGAATGCGGTGCGCATGTCCCATTATCCCCCGGACAGCCACTTCCTGGATGTCTGTGATTCCCTGGGGCTGTTTGTACTGGATGAACTGGCAGGCTGGCAGCGTCCCCCCTATGACTCGGTCATCGGGCGTAAACTCCTGCAAGAGATGATTACCCGTGATGTGAACCATCCCAGTGTGGTGATGTGGGACAATGGCAATGAAGGGGGATGGAATCCTGCCTATGATGCAGATTTCAGGGAGCTGGATATTCAAAAAAGGGCTGTAAATCATCCGTGGGGTGTCCATGATCTGACCAATACGGCCCATTACGTGAACTATGATTACCTGGCGGGAGATGGTTTTGCCCCGCGATCCATATTCTTTCCTACCGAAATGATACACGGGCTTTACGACGGGGGTCTCGGGGCCGGACTGGAGGATTTCTGGCTACGCATGTGGAACGATCCCCTCAGCGCAGGAGGGTTTCTGTGGGTTTTTGCCGATGAAGGCGTGAAACGGACTGATACCGGAAAACTGGATACGGACGGAAATCATGCCCCCGATGGAATTCTGGGTCCCTATCACGAGAAAGAAGGCAGCTTTTACGCCATCCGCGAACTCTGGTCCCCCGTATACATAGAAAAACGCTATATCACCCCCGCATTCAACGGGACCTTCAGGATTCAGAACCGGTATCATTATACTTCCCTTGATCAATGTCAGTTCCGCTATCACTGGATCAAACTGCCGGGGCCCGGATATCAGGGAAACAGGGACCCGGATGCCCTTGTTCAATCGGCAAACGTGATCGATTTCGGGGACCCGGAGGTGGATCCCCTGTTGCCCGGTCAGAACGGGATCCTGCGGGTTCCGCTTGCCGAAGGATGGTCGGAGTGTGATGTCCTTTACCTGGAGGCTTCTGATCCGTACGGACGCCTGATAAACAGGTGGAGCTGGCCCGTGAAATCACCGGCAACTTCTGCGGCACAGCTGCTGGAAAGAATGGACACCTCCCCCATACCCATTGAGGTATCCGAAACAGGTGAATCCCTGATTCTGGCTTCGGGTGGGATTGTCATTGAACTTGGCAAGTCAGATGGAATGCTCAGGAGTGTGGAATCGGGTAGCTGGCAGGTGCCCCTGGGAAATGGGCCCCGTTTCAGGGCCGATACCCTGCAGATCAGGGGCTTTCGCCACTTTGCCGGTGATCATTCCCACCATGTGGAGGTGGATTACGGAAGAGCCGGGACCCTGGAATGGATCTTTCATGAAGGCGGTTTGATGGATATGAACCTGCTATACCAGCCTGAGGGGCAACGGATCCCCTATACGGGAGCCTCGTTCTCCTATCCTGAACATGCCGTAAAATCGGTGACATATGTGGGAGACGGGCCTTACCGGGTCTGGAAGAACCGGATGGCCGGGGTGGCGTTCCATATCTGGGAGAAGCCTTACAATAACAGCATTACCGGGTATTCCGGCTACGAATACCCTGAATTCAAGGGCTACTATTCAAACCTTTACTGGGCACGTATAATGGATCCCCAGGGCCGGTACTTTACCGTTTACAGTCACTCCAATGATCTGTTCCTGAGGCTCTTTACTCCGGAAGAGGCACCACAACCGGCACACACAGCGGTTGCACACCCCCCCGGCGACCTTTCCTTCATGCTCGGGATCCCGGCAATTGGCACCAAGTTTAAGGAAGCTGAAGAGCTTGGCCCTCAATCCCGTAGCTATCATTATCTAAATCGAAGAGTGAAGGGAGGTTCGCTCCGGATCGAACTGACTTTCAACTTCAGACAATCAGACCCATAAGCTATCCTATTATGAAGATTAGAAGTTATATGCTGCTATTGCTGACTGCTGTGCTGGGATTGATCGCATGCAGCGGCCAGAAGGAAAGCCCGAGACCCAACGTAGTGATTATTTTCCTGGATGATTCGGGCTGGGCCGATTTTGAACCCTTTGGTGAAGTGCAGATCGAGACGCCGAATGTGACCCGGCTGGCAGCCGGGGGGACGGCTTTTCACCATTTTTGCGTACCCCAGGCCGTATGTTCGGCATCACGTTCGGCCCTGTTGAGCGGGTGTTATCCCGGACGGACCAAGGTATTTGGGGCCCATGGTCCCAATGCATGGGGACTTGATACCACCTTTGCCACCATGGGGGAGGTCTTCAGTCAGTCAGGATACGCCACCGCAGCCTTCGGCAAATGGCACTGCGGGGACCAGCCTGAAACCCGGTCCCATGCCCGGGGATTTGATGAAACCTGCGGTTTGCTATACTCCAATGATATGTGGAAATATCATCCGGAATCTCCGGAGTACTGGGGACAATGGCCTCTCCGGTTCTGGGAGAACGGACAAGTGATCATCGAGGAGGTGGAACCGGACGACCAGAAGCAGCTGACCAAAACCTATACCGAGCATGCCGTGGATTTCATAGCCCGCCACCGGGATGAACCCTTCCTGCTGTATGTTCCCCACAACATGCCTCATGTTCCGCTCTTTTGCAGTGAGCAGTTCGAAGGAAAATCGGGAAAAGGACTCTACTGGGATGTAATCCAGGAGATCGACTGGAGTGTGGGAGAGATTACCCGGGCCCTGGAAAAATATGAGTTGGAGGATCATACTATTGTGATCCTTACCTCCGACAACGGTCCCTGGATCTCTTACGGCAATCATGCAGGGGTTACCCCGTTCAGAGAGGCCAAGGGCACCTCCTTTGACGGAGGGATCCGCTCGGCCTGCATTGTCAAATACCCGGGGGAGATTGAGGCAGGGGCCGTTTCAGACCGGATGTTCGGTTCCGTGGACCTCCTCCCAACCCTCTGCAGGGTCGCCGGGATCCCTCTGCCTGACAATGAAATTGATGGGCTGGATGTCTGGGAATATATACGGGGCGAAGCCGGTGCTGAAAATCCCCACACCTATTATGCCTTCTCAAACAACAACAATTTTGAAGGGGTCATCAGCGGAGACGGCAGATGGAAGCTTCATCTGCCTCACCCATACCGGGTACTGGAAACGGAAGGGGCGGATGGCATTCCGGGAAAATACGGGATAGCACGGATTGATACGGCCCTCTTTGACATGGTGAATGATCCCCTGGAAACCACTAACGTGATGGTGGAATACCCCGACGTGGCCTCAGAACTGATCAGGCAGGCCAGAGCCCACGCTTTCAGGTTCTACAGATAGCCGTCCCGGTAGGAAGGATGCAGCCAGGCCAGGTTTTTTCCCTGGTAAAAGGGCTGCAGGGCCAGGCGCAGCTCCTTCATCTTCTCCTCACTCAGGGGCGTGAAACCGCGCAGGATCTCCAGGTTTGCTTGCAGCACCTCCAGGCTGTCCATGCCAATGTTCGCCAGATGAAAATCCTTCAGGCTCAAGGCATAGCGAACAAGGTCATCTGTAGCCAGTCCATTTACCGTTTCGCGCGGCCGGATGGCTTTCATGGCCACCACACCCATACCTTTCTGTCGGGCCAGAGGAGCGGGCAAGCCCTCAAAATCTTCCGATCCGTCAGGTACCTGATGATTGAGAGCCATCATCATCACATCGAAATCATACAATTCAATGGCCCGTTTCATGGCGGTTGCGGAGGCATGCCCGGAGAATCCCATGTTCCGGATCACTCCCTCACTCCGGTACTGGTCCAGCACCTCCAGCACTTTTCCTTTCTCACCCAGTTGCTCGGCATCCTCTACCGAGGATAAGGCATGCACATAAAAAAGATCAATGTAATCGGTCTGAAGCCGCTTCAGGCTTCGTTCAATGCTTATTTTTGCCAGCTCACCTTCCCGGTCCCCTGTTTTAGAGGTCAGGAACACCCGGTTTCTGCGCTCTCTCAGGATCAGTCCGATGCGCTCCTCGCTGCTGATCTTATCGTTCCCATAACTGGCCGCCGTGTCCCAGTAATAAAGACCCTGGTTGAAAGCGGTTTCCAGGATCTCCAGTGCCTGATCATTATCCGGAACTGCCATCCACCGGCTTCCGCATCCGAAGCCCATGACGGGCACGGTTGCACCGGTTTTACCAAGCTTGACCGTGGGCAGGCCTTTGGCATCGTACGTGGATTCGGCTGTACAGCCTCCGACCGGACCTATGGCCATCGTGGCGGCGGCTGCGGCGGTTGTCTGAACGAATTTTCTTCGGGAGATTTTCTGAGTCATGGGATAGGTTTATCTTACAAGATAATGAACTCACCTGATTCAGTCAAGCCCCTGGTCCGGGTATCTTCAGATATATGACCCTAGGCAATGGATTCAGGAACGGCCACCCGATAGCTAATACCCGTGGTGTTCGCTCGGTAAAACTGAACCAGTCTCCGGTCCGAGAAGGAAAAAAACGAGGGTATGACGATGGTGCGGCCAAAGGCCTCTGCCAGGGCGGGAAGACTCTTTTCCCGCTGCCATTCCATAATGGAGGCAAGGGCGTCCTTCTTCACCCGTTTCTGCACCTGGTCCTTTACCTCCATGGTATGACCGTAGTATTCATCCAGTTCACTCCGGTAGGCCTGCAGCGCTTCCTTCTCTCCCACCATGGACCCTTCATACTGTTCCATGCTGAAATGCAGATTCAGGTCCACCTCCTTCACCTGGTAATTTTTTTTTAGGATCCGGTAAAACAGACCCAGCTCTTTTTCAGCCGGTATTTCAAGTAATGGGGCGGTAAACTGAAATGAAAGTATAAAGGCGAGATAGGACTCCCTGTGGAGGTTACCATGTTTTGCTTCCAGCAGTCCTGTATTCAGATAATGCAGAAATTCCTTTATAAACACCTGCTTTTTCGATGGAGAGAAATAGTGTTCCAGGGTAGGTTTCTCCCCTGGAACGTATTCACAGGCCTCCATGATTTCATCCAGGGTGACGGTGCGGAGGGTTTGCTCCGGACGGGGTTCGGGTTGAAGGGAAAACCGCATGAAAGGGATCTTCTATGTTAAGACTAAAATAAATCTTTTTTCAGACTTCCCCGCACAGGCTCAGATTTTCAACCGGATATGCATTCTTTCCAGAATGCCGGTGATCTGGATGATCAGGATGGCAAAAAGGAGGGATTTCAGTATGCCTACGGATCCTGTAGTCAGCGCCGGAGGCAGGGTGAGTGCTGATAATTCGCGAATGGCATAGACAAAATAGGGGACCAGGTAGCAGGTAAGGGTGCTGGTGCCTGCAGCTTTGATAATACCCGCCCACCCGGACCAGCCTGCCCGGTCGGCCAGCAGGTGCATCCCTGCAAAGGCGAGGGCCGAAATTGCTGCACAGATAGCAGTCCAGGAGGGGGTGGCCTGGATCTTGGAAATGCCCCATATGGGCCGTGTCAGGAAACCGAATAATGTGAGGGCGGCGGCCGAGGCTAAGATGACCGGAACCAGGTACTTTATCCGATTCCTCTCCTCCAACCGGATCATCACCGAGGTAAGCACGACACCACCCATGACCAGGGCATGGTTGGATGCACTTACTACCATTTTCAGCGTGAAACCGAAGGGGGACTTAAACTCATTCACATTCAATAGCATCAGCAGAATGAAAAACATACTAAGAATTCCCGGCCGGTTTCCCAGCAAAAGGAAAGCCAGGGCTGATAACAGGTAGCCCCAGCCGATCAGACCAAGGATGCCCCACCAGTGAATACGCATCCATGTCTCTTCCCCATTCACGGAACCTGTATAAATCACAGCCAGAAAAACCAGGATAGTCCATCCCGTTCCCTTCAGGATCCAGGGTTGGAAACGGTCTTTCCTGCTTTCACTGTATGTATTCCAGATAAGAAAGAAAGCAGCAATCATGAGTATCTGCCAGAGCACCTTGGGAATGGGCAGGTTCGTTGCATGTATATGCTCCAGGTTAACCATGAATATCCCCATGATCAGCAAAGCCAGGGAACGTTCTGTAATGTGTCTGAGGATCTGCCACTTGGATTGCCCTTTTTTCTGTCTGGCTCTGATCGCATGCGGGATGGATAATCCCACAATGAACAGAAACGCCGGAAATACCACATCGGCCAATCCCATACCATCCTCGTAAGCTGCTTTGTGTCCGAGCCAGCCGGGGACATCGGTAAGGGTCCAGAGATCGTTCACAAATATCATCAGCAGCATGGTGAGGGCACGCAGTATGTCGATGGATTTAACCCGGAGTGAGGCCATAGGATCTATCGTAGAAACTTCTCCCTTCGCTGAAGATTCAACAGGCCCAGCAGGATAAGTACAACACTTCCGATCCCCATGAAGATCCGGTTCTGCCTGATGATTTCCCTCCAGACAATCTCGTTCAGATCACCCGGAGTTCTGAACGGATTAAGGAAGATATTCCATTTGGATTCATCCAGTTCATCGGCGAGGATCAGGAGGAACAGACCCAGGATGACCATGATCACCGCGGTTGCATTGCCGTTGCGGACCATGGTGGATATACTGAAGCCCAGGGCTGAAACAAACAGGACAAGCACCATTAGCTGAAGGATCATTTTTACAATGGGGAAACTGAGCAGGGCATAATAGGCCAGTCCGGCAAAGGGGAACAGGAGCGCGAACACCAGTACCAGGATCATCAGGTAACGAACCAGCCATACCTTGTACCGGTAATCGGGAATGCCGAAAATGATCTCCAGGGTCCGCTGGTCCGCATCGCTCTGTATCCCGAATACGGATGGAAAGAAAACCAGGAGGATGGCCGGAAATGCCAGCAGGCCGTAGACTTCCTCGATGTTTATATCATTGCTTTCCAGGGCAATGATGGTTCCGAAGACCAGGAAGAAAATAAAGGCTGCCAGGATGAAATAGACAAATCTCCCACCAAAGATGATCCGCATGTTGTACCGGGCAAGGCTTAAGGTATTCTGTATGGTGGTTCTAAAGGATGACATATGCATTCTAATTTACCTGTTTCTCTTTATAACGTCTTAGCAGCCAGAGGTAAGCGTCCTCCAGAAGAGGGGACTCCTCAATTGCATCTTTAAAGGGTTTCTCAGCGGAAATAGACCGGAAACGGATGTTTTTTCCATCCCGCATGTGATGGACTACCAGCATATCCTTTGTAAGCGCTTCGAACTCTTCTGCCGGAAGGGAGGATTTCCAGACCCGCCCACGGGCGATCCCGGTCATTTCGGTTGGGGTTCCGTTGAAGAGTACTTCCCCTTTGTTGATCACCGCCATGGTGTTGCAGGAACTTGATATGTCCTCTATGATATGGGTGGAGAAGATCACCACACGGGTGGCACTGAGCTCCACCAGCAGGTTCCGGAAACGGATCCGCTCCCTGGGATCCAGACCCGCCGTAGGTTCATCCACCACGAGGATGCGTGGCAGGTGCAGGAGAACCTGGGCGATGCCGATCCGCTGTTTCATTCCCCCGGAATAGGCACCGATCTTTTTCTTGCGCTGATCCCACATATGAACCGAATCCAGCACCTGCCTGATCCGTTTTTTCCGTTCCTCTGGATTGGTGATGCCCTTTAAGATTGCCAGATAATCCAAATAGGCATAGGCGGACATATTCTCATACATACCAAATTCCTGGGGAAGGTAACCGATGAGCCCCTGGAGCTCTTCCCGTTTCTCCTGGGTATCGATCCCGTTGATCCAGATCTTGCCGTAACTCTGTTCCAGGATGCCACAGATGATCCGTATCATGGTGGATTTCCCTGCTCCGTTGGGACCCAGCAATCCAAACATGCCGGTACCGATTTCCAGAGAAACCCCCTTGAGTGCCTTGAATTTTTCGGGACCTCTTCCCAGGCCCGGTAAAACGGAGACGAACCAGTAAAACCAGCGAAACAGGGAACGGATCTTCTTAGGATCATAGTCGGGCTGCTTCACCCGTTGAGAAACGATTCCCATAGCTATGATCAGATACCATAATATACCGGCCACCATGCTTCCGGCGATATTATCCCAGCGCATCTGGAACTCAACAATGACAGCAAGAGGAGCACCATAGCGAATAACCCTGCTCAGGAGTTCAAACCAGCGCCGGCCAACCAGTCTGTTGAAATCACCCAGGATCCCGAGCAGGTAGTAGTAGGCAATGGCCGAGGAGACCAGTTGCCAGAATCCGCTCACCAGGTAAAACCAGGCAAAATAGACCAGAAATGCAAGCAGGGGAAGTTGCCAGATCAGGGCCTCCAGCCTGGGTTTCAAAGCAAGTTCGGCAATCCTCGCAACCTGGGCCAGCTTGCCCCCGGATTTGAACTCCCTGGCCATCCTTGATTCTCTCCCATAAATCTTGACCAGATTGGAGACCTGGATGTGGATGCTGCTTTTTTCGTCTATGATGCGTTCTGATGCTTTGCGCAGGCTGCTGGAGATGAACCACCAGGCAACCGGGATTCCAACGATCACCAGGAGTCCCCCGGCCATTTTCCAGACAAAGGACTGGATGAAGGTCAGCACCAGGAACATACCTGCCGCCTCCAGGACCAGCAGCAATAGTTTCACCAGGAGTTTCAGGCCCCTGATCCAGCTCAGCGCCTGTTCGATGCCATTGTAGAGCATGGGAATATAGACTAGGGTCAGCAGCGTGCTCAGGCTCAGTCCGCCGATCACAGTGATGGCAAAGGGAGGCCCGATGGCCTCGACATACTCAGCATTGCCCATGGCCAGCGGAATCATGGCCGCGCAGGTCGTTACCGCCGTGATCAGGATGGGCCGCACCCTGGCAAGACCCCCCAGCAGGATGGCCCGCTGTTTCCGGTATCCCCGTTTTCGTAGGACATTAATAAAATCTATCAGAATGATTCCATTGTTGACCACCACACCCAGAAGAATCAGAAATCCCATGATGGTGTTGGCATTGAACAGGGACTCGCCGGTTACCGTCAGCAGGAAAAATGATCCGATGGCCGCCAGCGGAATGGAGAAAAGGAGTACAAAGGGCGTGATAAAGGATTCAAAAATTGCGGCCAGGATCATATAAACCAGCACCATGGCGATGAGAAACATGTATTTGAATTCATCTAGACCGGTATCTTCCTGTACCAGTTCCACGGCCACTCCGGAGGGAATATTGGAATTCTGAATCAGATCCCTTATTTCGTTTCTAGCATAATCCAGGAGGTCATTGGAATCGTACACATCGTCGTTGTACTGATAACGGAGCTCTACCTGTTTTTCCTGATTAACCCGCGAAATGTCACGCAAACCCGTGGCATAATAGATTTCTGAGATTTCCTGAAGTTCGAACAGGTTTTCATCATCACTATCGGGAATCAGCAGGGTCTGGAGGTCTTCCATCCGCTTATCTGTCTCCTCTTCATCGACCACATCGCTGTATTTGATGATGATCTCATATTCCTCGTTGTCCTGCGCAAATGTAACCCCGGAACTGATCTCATTGGTAAAGGAACTCAGTTCACTGGTCACCTCGTTCCGGGTGATGCTGTAGCGGTCCATCATAAGGGAATTGAAATCCAGATGGACTTCAGGCTGGTTTTCCCGAACGGATAACCTGGCCGAACTGATGTTATCC
>CAYRLP010000032.1:0-11168 GCA_964424935.1 uncultured Bacteroides sp. | reverse complement strand
CCCTTTCAGGATATCCTGTCTGGGCTTAGCTTCGAATTCGGCGGCCAGCTCCAGGATTCTCAGGTACTCTTCCCTGGTGAAATCTGTGATTGAAACAAGATTTTTGTTCTTCATAGTATGCATGTTATTTCAAATTAATATTGGGATTTTTCATTGATTACTTCTGTTTTACAGCCGCTGATTGTTGAGAATCGGTCCACCACCTGGCGGGTCTGGCGCCTCCAGGATTTCAGGACCAGTGAACATTGAAGTTCAAACTGCTGTTCCTCAAGATCAAGCTTGTATTCCTTGACCACCTGCATAACCCTGTTCATCTGCTCGTAGTGAAAATCCAGCTTCAACCGGTCGAACACCCGGCATTCGATGATGCGGGTCCGGTCCAGTGCTTCAGAGGCGGCAGTCCGGTAAGCCTGTATCAGTCCCCCGACACCCAGTTTAACCCCTCCGAAGTAGCGCACCACAACCACCAGCAGATCGGTCAGGTCCCTGGACACGATCTGCCCGTAAATCGGTTTTCCTGCACTGCCCGACGGCTCCCCGTCATCATAGGTTCTGTATTCTGTCTTTTCAGGCTTCAGCCGCCAGGCATAACAGCAGTGGCGGGCACTATGATGCTCCTTCTTCAAACCGGACAAATATTCCCTGATGGTATCTTCATGGCTGACCGGATAAGCAAACCCAAGAAACCGGCTTCCTTTTTCCTTATATGTTCCCGTTCCGGGCGATTCTATGGTCTTATAAAGATCTACCATTTAAAGCAGGGTGAATAATAGCAGGGACAGGGCGGACAGCCCGACCCCCATCCAGTTTATAACAAGCAGTTTTTCTTTAAATACCAGGAGTCCCACGAGCACGCAAAGGGCCACAACGCTAATGTTGTTCGCACCGAATATCACGGAACCATCCATGCCAGAGCCGGTGGGGGAGGTGAAATTCAGGGTCCTAACAAGGAAAAAGACAGAACCAAAATTTACCGAGCCGAGCAGTGCCCCCCAGCCCCAGACAGCCGGGGTTAAGAAACTTCGTGCGTGCTTCCGGTCCACCCCTGCGGCCACCAATCCTGAAATAAAGGCATTCAGGAACAGGACGGCGCTGAAAAGTGCCGTCTCCTCATCTCTTACATAGCGCTGCTGTGCCAGTTTCACCAGCGAATCCACCAACCCCATTCCAAGAAATAGCAACAGCGGAAACAACATCACGCTGCCCTCCCTCTGAATCCCATCCGGTTTGTAAACAGTAAGGGCCACCCCACCAAGGGCCGTGACCACAGCGATGGATTTAAGTAAGGTCAGATGATCGGCCGGATCGATCAGCATCGAAAAAACAACGGGGAAGACCACGGACATTTTGCTGGCGGTGGTGGTGACCGATATTCCGGCTTTTCTGGTGGAAATCCCCACCAGGACGAACATGACGATGAAAAGAATTCCGATACATATGCTGATGGGGAGCCATCGGGCACCCGGAATGGATGAAAGTTTAGTGTCACCTGAATAAACCAGGAAACCCAGGAGCGTTGCAGCCAGGTAGTTGACTACAATGATGGGGAGGACGGGGAGGTTGAATCGGTGAACGGATTTGAAGACGACGAAGATGGCAGTGGATGAGAGTATACAGAGAAGAAGGTAAATCATTCAGAAAGATCAATTAAAAAAAAACAGGTTCTGCGGGAACCTGTTTCTGTTTGAGCTTACATTTTTAGTTTTTTTTCTATCTCGTCGACCTGGAGACGGAACCGTTTATCCGTTTCAATCAGGTTATTAACCGTCTTACATGCATGCAACACCGTTGCGTGATCTTTTCCTCCTATCTGGGATCCGATGGTAGCGAGTGAAGACTTGGTCAGGGTTTTGGAAAAGAACATGGCAACCTGTCGTGCCTGTACAATCTCCCGTTTCCGGGTTTTCGACTGCAATTGCTCCAATCCGATGTTGTAATAATTGCATACCACCTTCTGGATGTAATCGATAGAGATCTCCCGCTTGGTACTTTTGATCAGTTTGTCGATCATCTCCTTGGTCAGATCCAGCGTGATCTCCTTTTTATTGAGGGTGGACTGGGCAAGAAGGGAGATAAGGGCCCCTTCCAGTTCCCGTATATTATCGGCTATGTGCGTGGAAATATATTCCAGCACCTCTTCCGGCAGTTCAATTCCGTCGTTGTAGGTTTTCTTCTTCAGAATGGCCATCCGGGTCTCAAAGTCGGGTGCCTGGAGATCTGCGGAAAGTCCCCATTTGAACCTGCTCAGGAGCCTGGATTCCATTCCCTGCAGTTCCACCGGCGGCTTGTCGGACGTAAGGATCAGCTGTTTGCCGCTCTGATGCAGGTGATTGAAAATATGAAAGAAAGTGTCCTGGGTTTTTTCCTTCCCGGCAAACTCATGTACATCATCGATGATCAGGACATCTATCATCTGGTAGAAATGGAGAAAATCGTTCTTGTTGTTGTTCCGGATGGCATCCACAAACTGGGTCTGGAACTTGTTGGCATTTACGTAGAGCACCGTCTTCTCCGGAAAAAGCTCCTTCACTTCAATGCCGATCGCCTGTGCCAGGTGGGTTTTTCCCAGACCGCTGTCACCGTAAATAAGCAGGGGATTGAAAGCGGTGCCTCCGGGATTCTTGGAAACTGCAAATCCGGCCGACCGGGCCAGACGGTTACACTCGCCCTCGATGAAATTTTCAAATGAGTTCTCCGGATTGAGCCTGGGATCAATATCCAGTTTCTTGAGGCCCGGAATCACGAACGGATTCTTGATGGTATTTTCATTGGCATCCAGAGGCACGGATACGGGCGTGTTCTTGATCTCCCTGGTATTTTTCGCCGGGAACTTGACCGTGTACGGTTTGCTGTTGTAGGAGTTATTCTGCATGACCACGTTATACTCCAGCTTCGCATCCGGACCCAGTTCCTTTTTAATTACTTTTCTGAGGATGTCGATGTACTGCTCTTCGAGGTATTCGTAAAAGAAGGGGCTGGGAACCTGTATGGTAAGAATATCATTATCGAGCTTAAGTGGAACAATAGGCTCAAACCAAGTGCGAAAACTTATTGAGGGGACATTGTCTTTGATGACTTTCAGACAATTGCTCCAGACACGCTCATGCATTTCAAACGTTGATTTAATATTAGGTTTATGTGAAAACAACCAGTGTGATTCCCAAAAGCAAAGATTGTGAAAAAAAAGTAAAAAAAAAACTGGATCGGACTTGAATGTTTCAGAAAGACTATATCCGTTTTAAGGTCAATTATTTATAAAGTGAAAAAAAATATAAAATTTGTATATGACTGTATATCAATAAGATATGCGCAAAATTAAAGTGACTAACCTTAAAGAATTGTTATTTAAACCTTTAGTCCCGCCAATTCAATGTATTATTTAATTAGAGCCTGAAGCTGGACCTAAAATTGACCAAAAAAAACATGCTTTTGATCAAAATTTTTCAGATCTCAAACCGGAGATTCGTCAGATTTTCGATTATTATTTTCCGAACAGGGAAAATTGGACATAATCCTTCGGGTTTTCTTTCAGATCCACTACCAGACTGTCCAGGTCCACCACCAGATTCTGAAGGTGCACATACAGGGTATCAGAATAGATCAGGTTTCCCAGGCTCCCGTTTCCGGAAGCCAGTTGCTCCATCACCTGCGAGAATGCGCCCGATGCATGCACCAGTTCTTCAGCGATCCGGTCTATCCCCGCACTGTCCAGCGATTCGCTGACGGAATTCAGATGACCGGTGAGAGAGGCAATTTCCTCTTCCTGGCTTTCCATCATGGAAGTGAAGGATTCCAGGTTCTGGAAACTCGTATGCAGGGATCCACCCGGTTTCAGGGAAGCGGACAGGGAAGCCGATATCTCGGTCAGGTCCTCCAGGAGTATCGCAGGGGAATCCGATTCCAGCAGTGTATCCAGTTTCTGTACCACACGTTCCAGGGATTCAGCCAGGTGTTCGATCTGCTCCGCCACAGGAGTTACCTGGGCCGTGATCGAAGAGAGCATGTCAGCTTCTGTGGAAGTGCGTGCGGTATCCTGGTGGTGCATCCGCCCCGGTTCGCCGGAGGGTTCCATTTTGATGGCCTTGGTCCCCAGCAGATCCGCACTGAAGAGCACCGCGGTCGTTCCGGCATCCAGGGGATATCTTTTTTCAATATGCAGAATGACATGAACGGGGGAGGGCAGTTCCGGCTGTAGTTCAATGTCCTCGATATACCCTATTTTGATGCCGCTCATAAGTACCGGAGCTGAATTTTCCAGTCCTCCCGAATGTTCATAAAAGGCATGAAGGGTATAGGTGTTGTTCAGGATATTTCGGCCTTTCAGATAATTGATTCCCCATATCAGGACCAGTAGAGTGGCAATCCCGATTAAACCGACTTTGACTTCACTGCTGATTTTCATAGCTGTGGTTTATTTCTTCCAATGCTTCACTGAGCGGAAGGATCTTCTCGTCCCTGGATGCCACCACAAATGCATCCGGGTAGTCGGATTTTATGTGTTGACACCTCTGCAGGGCGGCGTGATAACTCGTTTCCCGTCCGACCAGGTACTTGAACCACCGGCCGTCCCGGATGACCCGCACCTGAGTGTATCCCTTAAAGGATGACGGATCTGTGGCTATTTTGTTTTTGGATGATGCCAGCTGTATGCTGAATACGATCTGCGCGGCGTCCGAGGGACCTGCTTCCGCACCTGTGGCTTCCACGCTTCCGACAGCGGGTTCATCCGCCACCACAACGGTCAGGTCGCTCCTCCGGGCAATTTCTTCTTTATACTCTTTAAATCCCCTGTAGATGGCAGAGGCAATAATTTCCTGCCCGTACTGGGAGAGCAGGTAATTCTCCTCTTCAGGATTTGAAATGAAGCCGGTTTCCACGAGTACGCCGGGCATGGAGGTCTGAGCGAGTACGAGCAGTCCTTGCTCCCTGACCCCCAGGTCTTTCCGCCTGGCACGTTCCCGAAACTGGTCCTGCACAAAATCGCCGAACTGGATGCTTTGCTTGAAATAGGTTTTCTGCATCAGGGAAAACATGATGTAGGATTCCGTGGATTTGGGGTCGAAACCTTCGTAGTTGATTTCATAATCATCCTCCAGCAGGATCACGGAGTTTTCCCTTACGGCAACCTCAAAATTTTCATCCGCCCTGTGCTGACCCAGGACCAGAGTAAGAGCTCCGTGGATATCAGGCTTGTCGTGGGCATTGACATGAATTGAGATAAAAAGGTCTGCTTCCGCATTGTTTGCGATTTCTGCGCGTTTCCATAGTTCAGGATACACATCTGTTTTCCTGGTATAGATCACTTTTACGTCAGGGATATTTTCCTCGATGTAATTTCCCAGTTTAAGGGCAATTGCCAGTGCAATATCCTTCTCTACCCCGTGTTTGCCAATGGCTCCCGGATCCTTCCCCCCGTGTCCGGCGTCAATCACGACGGTCCGGATCCCCTTGGGTGGATCTGTGGGCACTCCTCCATACATCCCCTGCAGCAGCACACAGCCTAAAAATGTTGATACAAGAAAGGCATGAAATAAGCGTTTTATATATATTGGCATTACCTTTGCTTTTATCACAAAAATATAAGTTTATCCAACTTGCTTCGCGACCGGATTCAGATATTTTTCATCATCTTACTAACTGTACAGGCAGGCAGCTTATTGCATGCCCAGGAGCCTGATTCTACAGTGATGGCGGACTCTACACTAATGGCGGACTCTACGCTAATGTTGTATTACCAGGCAATGGCTGACAGCCTTGCCGTGGCAGACTCATTGCGTGCCGATACGCTGCAGTCCCCCCAGCCGGCCGGATCGGATGTGGATGCCGAAGTGAAGTACGATGCGAACGACTCCCTGGTATTCTCGCTGGACGGGGGAACCGTGGAACTTTACGGTGATGCGGTGATCGCCTATAAGGACATTACCCTGGAAGCTGACTATATTCGTTACGAAATGGATGATAACCTGGTAATTGCCAACGGGTTGCCTGATTCCACGGGGGTTGTCCAGGGTACCCCCAAATTTACAGATGGCAGTGACTCATTCGAATCCAAGAGTCTCAGATACAATTTCAAGACCCAGAAAGGGTTTATCGAAGAGGTAATTACAGAACAGGAAGGAGGATACCTGCATGCCGAAGAAACCAAGAAACAGACCAACGGGCATATTCACCTGAAGAACGGGATGTATACCACCTGTGATGCGGAACATCCCCACTTTTACATTGCCATAACCAAGGGAATTGATATGCCCGGCGACAAGATCGTTTCCGGCCCCCTCTACCTGGTCCTGGCCGATGTACCACTCCCCATCGGACTGCCTTTTGGCTTTTTCCCCAATTCGAAAACAAAAACCTCCGGGGTTCTGATACCCACTTACGGCGAGGAGGCCAGGCGAGGATTCTACCTCAGGGAAGGGGGCTATTATTTCGCCATGAACGATTTTATGGACCTGCGTCTCACGGGCGATATCTACACCAACGGTACCTGGGGGATAAGGCTGGGAAGCAATTACAAATGGAACTACCACTTCAGCGGCAACCTGAATCTGCGGTATTTCAAGAATGTGGAAGGGTACAAAAATATAGAGGATACCTATACGGTCAGCAGGGATTATGCCATTGGCTGGAGCCACCAGCAGGATTCCAGAGCCAATCCCAACAGCTCCTTCCGGGCCAGTGTGAATCTTTCCAGTTCCTCATACGATAAAAACCATACGAGGAACATCAACAGCGTGATGCGGAACACCAAACAATCCAGCATCTCCTATAACCGCTCATTTGCCAATACACCATTTAATATGAGTGCATCGCTGAATCATGCCCAGAACAGCACGAACAAGACAGTGAACATGACCCTGCCGAAAATCTCCCTGAACATGGCCCGGATCACTCCTTTCAAACGCAAATCGGGAATTGGTCCCAAGCGTTTTTACGAGGATATCCAGTTGAGCTATACCGGTCTGCTTGAAAACCGTATCAGCACCTACGACTCCCTCCTGTTTACGAACCATGTCTGGGATGACATGAAGAACGGATACAGGCATACGATTCCCCTTTCCCTGAGTATCAGGCCATTCCGTAAAACCCCCATGCTCCAGAGTTTTGCCATTACTCCTTCTCTGAACTACAACGGCGTGGCCTATACCAGGCAGAAGCTCTACTATATTTTAAAATATGATCCCGTTACGGGTGAACCTATTGTCGCCGATACACTCATCAACAAACTATCCTATGCCCATTCCCTGTTCCCGAGCATCGGTTCCGGCCTGGCTCCGAAAATATACGGGATGTACACGTTCAAAGGAAGAGGCCGGCTGCAGCAGATCCGCCACGTTATGACTCCTTCGGCCAGTTTCTCCTATGTGCCGGACATGAGTAAGATCCAGGCCAATTATTACAGGGACCTGGTGAATCCGGAAAACGATTCAGTACTGAAGACCTACTCCATCTATGAGGGACAGATATACGGAACACCCACCATTCAGGGGGCATCCGGATCGCTCAACTTTTCCCTGAGGAATAACATCGAGGCGAAAATGCGATCGAAGGTCGATACAATAGACGAAGTGGAGAAAGTGTCACTTCTGGACAACCTGAGTATGAGCACCAGCCTGAACCTGTTTCATACAGATTCCCTGACACCGGCGTGGACTCCCATCAGTTTCAACGGGAGTACCAAACTTTTTAAAAATAAGCTGAATCTTTCCTTCCGGGGGATGATAGATCCTTTTGGATATGATACTGCAACAAACCGAACCCGCACAGCAGAAACCTGGTGGGCCCAGACGGGAAAACCCGTTCGTCTGACCAGCTTCAGTGTATCAGCCGGGTTCAGCCTGCAATCGAAAAAACAGGCGGCGGGCAGCAAGGCAGGACAGGCGGACATGGACCGGGAATCCCAGCTCAACAACCAGAACATGGCCGGTGAAGATCCGCTGGGGACCTATGACCCGAATGTGGAGGAGTATTACGGGGACTATGTGGACTTTGATATCCCCTGGTCCCTGCGTCTGGACTACAGCTTCAGTTATGCGAAACCGATGGAGGTAGCAAAGGTTGTTCAGACTCTGAGGGCATCGGGCGATTTCAGCCTGTCGCCCAACTGGAAGATAGGGTTTAACACCGGGTATGATCTGGACCGCAAGCAGTTTACCACCACGAACCTCAGCATATACAGGGATCTGCACTGCTGGGAGATGCGGATCTCGGTGGTGCCTTTCGGAACCTACAAATCATACAATTTCCAGATCAATGCCAAATCTTCGATCCTTTCAGATCTGAAATACAACAAGCGTAAAACCTGGTACGATAATTTCTAATAATTGTTTATTCGGAGATAATCTCAAAAGGAATATCCACCAGCACTTCTTTGTGCAGTTTGACGGTGGCGGAATAACTTCCGATCTCTTTGATCAGGTCGTCCTTAATGGATATGTTTTTGCGATCCACGTCAAATCCTTTTTCAATCAGGGCCTCGGCAATCTGGATGGTATTGACTGAACCGAAGATCTTTCCTTTTGTACTGGTTTTGGCGCCAATGGTAAGGCTGACTTTCTTGAGCTCTTCGGCTTGTTGCAGGGCGGCTTCCTTAAGCTGCTCCTCCTTGTGGGCGCGCTGGCGGAGGATCTCCTCGTGCACCTTTTTATTCTGTGCCGTGGCATTTATGGCATATCCTTTGGGAATCAGATAGTTCCTGGCGTAGCCATCCTTTACGGTCACGATATCGTCCTTATTTCCCAGGTTGGGCATGTCCTGTTTCAGAATCACATTCATCTTTCTTCCTCCTATTAATTTAACATATCCGTTACATAAGGAAGCAGGGCCAGGTGACGGGCCCGTTTGACTGCCACTGCAATTTTCCGCTGATACTTCAGCGATGTACCGGTAAGGCGTCTCGGGAGTATTTTCCCCTGCTCGTTCAGGAATTTCTTCAGGAATTCCGGATCTTTGTAATCAATGTATTTGATCCGGTTTTTGCGGAACCGGCAATACTTCTTCTTTTTAATCTCAACCGTTGGGGGAGTTAAATATCTGATTTCTGAATTATCCTGTGCCATTACTCGTTCTCCTGTTTTTGTTCTGCTGATTTCTTTGATCTTTTCTTCTCTGCATAGGCGACCGCATATTTCTCCATTTTCATGGTCAGAAAGCGAATGATTCGTTCATCCCTGCGGTACTCAACCTCAAGTTTGGCAATCAGGTCAGGTTCGGCCCTGAACTCGATCAGATGGTAAAATCCGGTGGATTTTTTTTGAATGGGGTAAGCCAGCTTTTTCAGCCCCCAGTCCTCTTCATAAACGATCTCACCTTTGTTGTCGGTGATGATCTTCTTGAATTTTGCAACCGCTTCCTTCATCTGGCTTTCAGACAAAACGGGAGTAGCAATGAAAACGGTTTCGTATTGATTCAACATGTATAAAAATTTAGTTTGTAAAAAATCGACTGCAAAAGTAGAAAGTTTTTAAATAACGGCCAAGAAATTGAGAAATATTTAATAAGCATGCGCTTCAGGACTTTCACCTTTTTAACTTAGTTTCTATCTTAGCATGCGCGTATGGAGAAATTCATTGTTTCGGCCAGAAAATACAGACCTTCGAGTTTCACGGATGTGGTGGGACAGCCCTCGATCACGACCACCCTCCGGAACTCTATTGTAAACAAGCTTCTCGGGCATGCATACCTTTTCAGCGGTCCCCGCGGCGTAGGCAAGACCACCTGTGCCCGGATCTTCGCCAAGACCATTAACTGCGAGAAGATATCGGATGACGGGGAAGCCTGTAACCAGTGTGAATCATGCAGGTCGTTTAATGAGAACCGCTCCTACAGCATCCATGAACTGGATGCAGCCTCCAACAATTCGGTGGATGATATCAGGACCCTGACGGAACAGGTCCGGATCCCTCCCCAGATAGGAAGCTACAGCATCTACATCATCGATGAGGTGCATATGCTCTCCCAGTCGGCATTCAATGCCTTTCTGAAAACCCTGGAGGAACCTCCGTCCCATGCCATATTTGTTCTGGCCACCACCGAAAAGCATAAAATCATACCCACCATCCTTTCCCGTTGCCAGATCTTTGATTTTAACCGGATCAGGGTGGAAGATGTAGTCGGGTACCTGAAAAAGATCGCAGAACAGGAGCAGTTGAAATATGAAGAGGATGCCCTGCATGTCATCGGCCAGAAGGCGGACGGAGCCATGCGGGATGCTCTATCTATCTTTGACCAGGTGGTCAGTTTTTCAGGAGGGAAGATCACCTACCGGGATGTCATTGATAACCTTAACATCCTGGATTACGAGTATTATTTCAAATTGACCTTTTCCCTGCTGGAAGGAGATGTAGCCTCGGCCATTCTCCTGTTTGACGAGGTTCTTGCGCGGGGATTCGATGCCCGTAATTTCATCAACGGGTATGCGGCCCATCTGCGGGACCTGATGGTTTGCAAGAATCCGGAGACCATTCAACTCATGGAAGTCGGAGCCGGGATCAAAGAGAAATACCTGGCCCAGTCGGACCAGGTATCACTTTCCTTCCTCTATGACAGCCTGGAGATCTGCAACCAGGCTGATATTCAGTTCAGAAGCAGCAGGAATCAACGCCTCACCATTGAACTTGCATTGGTGAAGCTGGCCAGACTGTCGGAAGCTTCAAAAAAAAAAACAGTAAGTGAACCGGAACCCCGAACGGTCCGGGAAACGTCCACTGATAAGAGCCCTGCATCAGCGGATGAGGAACTGACTTCGCCCGGGAAAGGGACCGAAGAAGCGGCAATTCAGGAAAACGGGGCCAGCAGCCTGGTCCGGGCTCCCGGAATATCCATCCGGGAAAGCCTGAAGCGTTCTCCCGCAGCTCCCGCAGAGGAGGATGAGTCCGGCACAGAAAAGGAGGAAACGGAACCCGGGGAGTCTGGAGAACAATCTGTGACCGATCCGGAAGCCATCCTTCAGGCATGGAAGGAGTATGCGGATTCCATGGAAAAAAAGAAACCACGTATCCACAGCACGCTGGTTCATAACACGCCTGAGGTCCGGCCCGACGGATCGGTATTGGTGCTGCTGAACAGTGAAGCTCAGAGGGACCATTTTATCAAGAATATCAAAAGCGATCTTGTAGCCTATATCCTGAATAAAACCGGCCTGGACTCCCTGGAGGTTCTGACGGAGGTTT
>CAYRLP010000031.1:9122-11277 GCA_964424935.1 uncultured Bacteroides sp. | reverse complement strand
GGACAGACCTCTAGTGTACCTGTTGTGGCGCCAGCTGCATTGCAGGGTAGCTACGTCTGGAAGGGATAAGCGCTGAAAGCATCTAAGCGCGAAGCCTGCCTCAAGATGAGATATCCCTTAAGGGCCGTTAAAGACGATAACGTTGATAGGCTGCAGGTGTAAAGGCAGTAATGTCAAAGCCGAGCAGTACTAATTGCCCGTGAGCTTTTTTCAGGGCTATTTAAAAATACTTCTTCCAGTATGTTAAACGTATTTAAAGATTTTAGGTGACTATTGCAGTGGGGAACCACCTCTTACCATTCCGAACAGAGAAGTTAAGCCTGCTTGCGCCGATGGTACTGCTTTTTGTGGGAGAGTAGGTCGTTGCCTATCTTTTTAATCCCATCCGGAACCCGGATGGGATTTTTTTTTAGCATGATTCTTGAACAGGCACCGCTGATAAGAGCTAGTATTGAGGCGGTTTTCCAAAACCATTGTTAATTACTTAGGCCTTAATGGCCGACAATGAAGCCATCGCTTTTTTAATTTAGTATTTCATAGGGCACCACTGGTGAAGAGAATTTTAACCATACTTTTCTGGATTTTGGCTGTGGTGGTTGCGCACGGACAGGTGATTGACACCTCCAGGAACATCAACACCTGGATGCTGAAGCATAATTTTACCCGCTTCGAGGATGTCCGGCTCGACACCGGTATGCACCAGGTGCACCGGGACTACAATCCAGCCTATAAAGAGGGATTCAGCTATGAATCCGTGGGCATCCTGGGACATGCATTGAATCATGTGGATTTCACGCGACGGCCGGACCCCAGTACTTTCCTTTTTGGAAGGGCCTGGGAACCCTATTTGAAAACGGCGGAACGGACCGTCTTTTTCAATACCAAAACTCCCTTTACCTCTCTGGCTTACAGCACCATCCCTGTAAAGAGATGGAAGGAGGAGCGTGTGAATGTACTGCATACACAGAATCTTTCCCCCTTTACCAATTTCGGTCTCGAGTTCAACATCCTGTCGGGAAAACCCCTCTATCTGAATCAGGGAGCCAAGGCCACCCGTACGGGGATCTTCGGGAGCCACGCCCGAAACCGGTACAGCATTTTCGGGACCTTTTACTACAATGATTTTGATACAAGGGACAACGGGGGGATTGTATACCGCGATTCATTCTTAATGGGGGCCAAGGAACAGTGGTGGGAATATGAGGTGAACCTGGATCAAGCGGAATCCCATTACCGGAACCTGGCCCTGTTTACCACCCAGAAATACAACCTGACGGAACGGCACACCTCCACAGACAGCCTGGGAAATAAGACGGTCAGGGGAAAAACCCTCTCCATCTCGCATCAGCTGCAACTGGAACGGCAGTTCAAATACTACTCCGATGAGGTCAACCTGGGGGATTTGTCCCCGGTGTACAGCAATTACTACTACTTGACAGGCAATGCCCTGGATTCGGTGTCGGAGGACCGGATGACCAATGTGGTACAGCTGATTCTGGGTGATCCCGACTACGACAAAATCTCGGCGCGGATCATGGGGGGACACGAACTGAGCCGCTACGGCATGCTCTCCCCGGAATCGGTCCCCGTGGATTCAGTGACCCCGGATACGATCGTCCCAGGATTCCATAAGGAAATCTTTAATGATGTGTTCCTGGGTTTTCACCTGGCCGGTCCCACCACGGGGGTGTGGGACTGGGTCCTGGACGGAAAGTACTACCTGCTGGGTTATAAACAGCACAATTTCGATCTGCATGCCACCTTCAGCAGGGAACTGGGAGGAAAAACAAATCTGGGGATCCGGGGAAGTCTTGTACGAAGCAGACCCCATTATTTCACCAACCACTATGCCTCCTCCTTCTTCACCTGGGAGCATGATTTTTCCCCCATGCTTCAGGTCCGGGGAGAGGCTTTTATCCAGAGTGAGGAGAACGAGACAGATATCCGAGCCGGAGCCTCCTACATCTCAAATTATATCTACTGGGATACCCTGGCCATGCCGCAGGTGTACGGCCAGGACCTGCTGGTACTATCGGCACAGTTTTCAAAACACATCAAACTGGCGGGCTACAATTCGGACACCAGGCTTCTGCTGCAGTACACCACGGCTGATGAGGTGCTGAATTTACCGCTGGCCGCCGTCTATTCATCAAAA
>CAYRLP010000031.1:7135-9112 GCA_964424935.1 uncultured Bacteroides sp. | reverse complement strand
ACTGGAAGCAGTCACTCTTCAAAGGTGCCCTGATAGCAGATCTGGGATTTGACCTCTACCTTACCACCCGATACCGGGCAAGCGGATACATGCCCGCCACCGGGATCTTCCATCTGCAGGAGAAGACCTATCTGGGTGGTTATCCTTTTGTGGACGTCTTCATAGCCTTCCACATTAAAACAACCCGCCTGTATGCCTCCTATAACAATGTGCTGCAGGGTGTCGGGTTTGCGGGAAATAATTTCTTCACTGCTCAGCCTTATCCTATGAAACCCAGGCATTTCAGGCTGGGACTTGTTTGGTACTTCTATGACTAAGAAAGGAATACATACCCTAGTTGTGCTGTTTTTTATGCTTCCGGCGACCCTCTTACTGGAGTCCTGTTCCCGGAAGGGAGAGCCCAGGTTCCGGGACGTGGAACAGTACAGGCCGGACCGGCAGATCACCCACATGGAGATGATCCGGGCCTATGGCGCACTGAAGGTGGTGACCGAGTACAACTCCATCAGCTATTTTCTGTATCGCGGCCAACCCTTGGGTTTTCAGTATGAGATGTTGCAGGGACTGGCCAATTATATGGACCTGGCACTGGAGGTTAGTGTAAGCAACGATCTTGAGAAAAACTTCAATGATCTGCAGGAAGGTGTGGTAGATCTGATCGCCATGAACCTGACCATTACAGCGGAACGGAAATCAGAGGTGGCATTCACCGAACCCCTGCTCCAGACAAGACAGGTGCTTGTACAGAGAAAACCCCTTCACTGGGAAGAGATGAATACCGGCCAGCAGGAGGCCATGCTGTTGCGCAACCAGCTTGACCTGGCGGGAAAGGTGGTTTACGTCCAGGCGGGTTCCGTGTATGAAACCCGCTTGCATTCACTTTCCGATGAAATTGGAGGCGGCATTGATATCCGTGCAGTCAATCTGGATTCGGAACAGCTGATTCAGCGTGTGGCGCTGGGAGAAATCGATTATTCGGTTTGCGATGAGAATGTGGGCCTGGTCAATGTCACCTACTACCCCCAGCTTGATGTGGGCACAGCCATCTCCTTTCCGCAGCATGTGGCCTGGGCGGTCAATCCGGGTTCAGACAGCCTGAAGAAAGTGATCGACCAGTGGATCACCGGTTACCGCAATTCCAGCCATTATGCGATTTTATATAATAAGTATTTTAAGAACAGGCATACCTACCGGAGCATACACAGCGAATACTATACCCTGGGAAGCGGAAAGATTTCTCAGTATGACGAAGCAATCAAGAAGGAGAGCGAACGGATCGGATGGGACTGGAGACTGCTGGCTTCGGTTATCTACCAGGAATCCCGGTTTAATCCGAAAGCGGTCTCCTGGGCCGGGGCCTTCGGACTGATGCAGCTTATGCCCGTAACCGCCAAAAGTTACGGGATCACGGCAGAGTCAACCCCGCAGGAACAGATCCGGGCAGGAGCAAGTTTCATTCAATGGCTCGACGATCGGTTCAAAGAGCAGATCCCCGATCCGGACGAACGAATCAAATTTATTCTGGCCTCCTACAATATCGGGCTGGGACACATCCAGGATGCCAGAAGACTGGCCGAACGGTACGGCGATGATCCCAATGTCTGGTACGGGAGCGTGGAAAAATGGCTCCTGAAAAAATCCGAACCGGAATACTACAGTGACCAGGTGGTCCGCCACGGATTTGTCCGCGGGCTGGAGACTTATAATTTTGTACGGGACATCATGAGCCGGTACGAGGACTACAAGAATATCGTGAATGATGAAATCATGGTCAGCTGGTTGCCAATTGAAGAATTTCGCTTAGCATCATGGCAGTAGCACCCCAGATCTTCTCCTTTCCGGCGAGGTAGTAAGGAGCCTCTACGTATTGGTCGTGCCGGTACATCCTTTCAGACCGGCAATTCTCTGGTTTAAGCAGCTCCGAAAGACTTGCTTCTATAACATACTGTACCTCTGAAGCATCGGGCCTGTATTCAG
>CAYRLP010000031.1:0-7125 GCA_964424935.1 uncultured Bacteroides sp. | reverse complement strand
TATTCAGGCCTGTTCGACAGCCAGCCGAGAAAAGGAGCAACCAGAAAGTTGCTTACAGGTATATGGAGTGGTGTCAGTTTCCCGAGAATTTCAATATCCTCATGAATACCCAGCTCTTCACGAGTTTCCCGGATAGCTGTATTTTCAAGGGTTCCATCATGCTCTTCCCAGGCTCCACCCGGGAAACTGATCTGACCGCTGTGCGGGCCATCATATTCATTGCGCTTAATGAAGATCAGGTGTACCTCTTCACCGGATGGATAGAGGAGTGCCATAACCGCAGCCCTGGATGGTTCATCCTCATGCTCAAAGTTTCCCCTGAAACTGGGTGCCATGATCAGATGAGCCTGTTCCCCGGGCAGCCTGTTCTTTAATACCTCTTTCCAACTGCTCTTATTAAACATGGATTCATTATTAATTGAACCGGATGCTTTTATCCGGAGAGATCCTGGCTATAATCATCGAAGGGATCTGCAGGAACGGAAAGGTGATCCCCATGGTTCCAAGGTTGAGCAACAGGAGATGGAGCACATTCAGGTTGATGGGAACGGTATCCAGATAGTAGGAACCTGGGTCCAGGGGTATCAGATGGAACTGCTTCTGTATCAGGCAGATCCCCAGACCAAACAGGTTTCCCCACAGCAGCCCGACCAGGGTCAGGTAGGCGGACTGATACATGAAGATCTTGCGTATCGATCCGTTCCGGGTGCCCAGGGCCTTCAGGATTCCGATCATGTTGGTTCGTTCCAGGATCAGGATCAGCAGTCCTGAAATCATGTTAAATCCGGCCACCACCACCATCAGGATGACCAGTACAACCACATTCATGTCCTGGAGTTTCAGCCAGTCGTAGATCTGTGAATTCTTATCCCGGATCGTTTCCACTTTCAGGCGGCTCCCGTCCTCCAGGAAATCAAAAGCGACACGCTCCCGGATCTGATCGGTTAGCTCGGGCAGATCCTCCATACGGTCCAGCAGAATCTCATACCCGCTTACCTCCCCGTTCTGCCAGTTGTTCAGGCGCTGCACCTGCTTGATATCCGCAAATATATACAGCAGGTCAAACTGTTCCAGGCTGGTATTGTAAATGCCGCTGATGGTAAAGGTTCTTGCCCGGGGAGGATCCTGGATGAAATACATGGTAAACCGGTCGCCCAGACCCAGCTTCAGCAGTTTTGCGGTGGAACCTGAAAGAACGACCTGATTGCTCCGGACCGTATCATTCACCCGGATGATGGATCCTTCAGAGAGGTTACTCTCGATAAAGCTCCAGTCATAGCCTTTGTCGATCCCCTTCAGGACGGCCCCGTGTATTTCATCACCCGTTTTGATAATCCCGGCCTTTATGGCAAAGGCCTGTACGTTGCGGACTCCCTCCAGCTGACGGATCTGTTCCACGCTTTCCAGTCCGGCAGGAACAGGGGCCATTTCGTAAGAGAGGTTCGAATCCAGGTTCTGGATCTGGATATGGGCCCCGAAACCGGTGACCTTATTGGAGATCTCTTTTTTAAAACCCGTGATTATGGCAACGGCAACGATCATAACGGCCAGGCTCAGTGCAATACCCACCATGGCAATGCCCACCATGGATCGCGAAAAGCTTCGTCCTTCCTTCCTGCTGCCGATCAGACGGCGAACGATAAATAACTCCGTATTCAAGGACCTTCAGTTGAATTTCGGTAAATGTAACCATCTTTTAGCTATTTTTAAGGGATGTTAAGAGGGTTGATTTCCACATGCATCCTTCTCGGCGGGCTGTTGATCTCCTGCGGGCACGCCCAGCCCCCGGTCCGTCCGGGAGCCGAGCAGATGGACCGTTACCTGCCCCTGCTTGAGAATAAACGGATTGCCCTGGTGGCCAATCACAGTTCCCTGGTGGGAACAAGCCACCTGGTGGATACCCTGCTTCACTGCGGTATCGGGAGGGACCAGATCCTGAAGGTATTTGCACCGGAGCACGGGTTTCGCGGCAATCGTGCTGCAGGGATTCAGATAGAGGATGGTACGGATCCGGGGACCGGAATACCGGTGGTTTCCCTGTACGGAAGGAATAAAAAACCGGCCCCAGAGGAGCTGGCAGGCATCGATCTGATGCTGTTCGACCTTCAGGATGTGGGAGCACGGTTCTACACCTATATTTCTACCCTGACCTATGTGATGGAAGCCTGTGCAGAACAGGGCATCCCCCTGGTACTGCTGGACCGTCCCAATCCTAACGGGGCCTATGTGGACGGTCCCGTTCTGGATACCGCGTTCCGTTCCTTTGTGGGAATGCATCCCATTCCGGTGGTTTACGGGCTGACCATGGGGGAACTGGCCGGAATGATCAACGGCGAAGGATGGCTGGCCCGGGGGATCCGATGTGATCTGACCGTTATTCCCTGCGATAATTATTCCCATGGGCGGTCCTGTTCTTTGCCTGTTGCCCCCTCTCCGAACCTTGCCAACGATCACGCCATTCTGCTGTATCCTTCCACCTGTCTGTTTGAAGGTACGGTGTTGAGTGAAGGCCGGGGGACTTCCATGCCCTTTGAGGTATACGGACATCCCGATCTCCCGGGCCCCTTCAGTTTCACCCCTGAATCCATTCCCGGAGTAGCTCTATCCCCGAAATTTGAGGGGCGCACCTGTCACGGCACAGACCTGCGGGATTTCATGCCGGGCAGGGGATGGACCGGATTCACGCTGAAGTGGGTGCTGGAAGCCTACGCAGATTTTCCCGGAAAAGAGGAGTTCTTTACCTCCTATTTTGATACACTGGCAGGAACCGACCGGCTGCGGATCCAGATTGAGTCCGGTTGGGACGAGGATCGGATCCGGGAAAGCTGGCAGGAAGAACTGGAACAGTACAAACAGCTTAGAAACAAATATCTGATTTACGAGTAGCGCGGATGGCGGATATCCCTTTCCCGGTTTCAGCTACTGCTGCGATTTTTGTCTTCCTCCCCGGTTATTGCCACCTCCCCTGTTATTAGCACCTCCCCGGTTATTACCCCTTCTCCGATTACCCCCGTTTCTGCGGCCCTGAGATCCCCGGTAGTAACCGGAACGGCCTCCTCTTCGGGACGGGTCATACGCGGGGGTATCCCCAAAATCCTCGGGAACAGATGCTTTGGTGACTGCTTTCCCCAGCAATCTTTCGATACGGGCAAACTTGTACTGCTCTTCCTGACTGATCAGGGTAATGGCTACGCCGTCCGACTCGGCCCGGGCAGTTCGGCCGATGCGATGGATGTAATCTTCCCCTTCGTGGGGAACATCGTAATTGATAATCAGTTCAATATTGTCCACATCGATACCACGTGACAGCAGATCGGTGGCAACCAGGATATGGAGCTTACGGTTCCGGAAATTCAGCATGATCTTTTCGCGTGCACTCTGGTCCAGGTCCGAATGGATATCCTGAGCCTCCAATCCTTCTTTCTTGAGCTGCCTGGCCAGTATTTTGGCCGAGTTCTTGGTGGAGCAGAAGACAAGCACGCTTTTCAGATCCCGCCTTTTCAGCAGGTGTACAACCAGGGGAAGTTTCTGGGTTTCGTAGACCGCGTAGGCCACCTGCAGTATTTTATCTGCCGGTTTGGAGATCGCAATATTTACCTCCACGGGCTGGTGCAGCACCTTGCGGGCCAGTTTCCGGATTTCCTCTGGCATGGTGGCAGCGAACATCAGATTCTGTCTCTGGCCGGGAAGGTACTGGATGATCTTCATAATATCGTCGTAAAATCCCATATCCAGCATCCGGTCGGCTTCATCCAGGATCAGGTATTTCAGACTGTCAAATTTCACGTAGTTGTTGTTCAGGTGTGCAATCATTCGTCCGGGTGTACAGATGACCACCTCGGTTCCTTCCGTGAGTGCCTTTTTTTCCTGAGAGAAGCTGGTTCCGTCTCCCCCGCCGTACACAGCAATGGAACTGACCGGCGTAAAGTAGGAAAAGCCT
Organism: uncultured Bacteroides sp.; assembly: GCA_964424935.1. Lineage (GTDB taxonomy): Bacteria > Bacteroidota > Bacteroidia > Bacteroidales. The sequence continues at coordinate 3,185 of CAYRLP010000031.1, read as the reverse complement.
TCCATTTGCTGATCGATCTGCTGTGCCAGCTCACGTGTGGGGACGATCACCAGTGCCCGGGTCCTGCTGGCTTCCCTGGAGGCTATGATATTCTGGATAACGGGCAGCAGGAAGGCAGCTGTTTTACCCGTACCGGTCTGGGCGGAGCCAATCACATCTTTTCCTTCGAGTATGGCCGGAATGGCCTGTTCCTGAATGGGAGTCGGGGAACGAAACCCCATGGCACTGATCCCTTCCATAAGTTCGGGATCAAATCCGAAATCACTGAAATTCAAATTCTTTTTTGCTTAATGTATAACGCTTCAATTAAATGGTTCGTCCCGGATAAGCTTTCAGGGCTTCGGCCAGGGTTTCCATGGCAGCAGCCAGGTCCTCCTTCTTAAGGACGTAGGCTATACGAACCTCCTGTGTTCCCAATCCGGGGGTGGAGTAAAAACCTGAGGCAGGAGCCATCATCACCGTCTGGTTCTTGTACTCAAATTCACTGAGGATCCATTTGGAAAACAGATCGGCATCGTCCACCGGCAGATGCACCACGGTATAAAAGGCCCCTTTTGGGGTGGGACACTTGACGCCCGGCATGCTGTTCAGGGCTTCCACCATGAAATTACGCCGTTCGATATATTCCTCGTAGACCTCCCTGAAATAGGAATCGGGGGTATCAAGGGCTGCCTCCCCGGCGACCTGGCCGTAGGAGGGGGGACTGAGCCTGGCCTGGGCAAATTTCAGGGCTGTGGAGATCACCTTTCGGTTTCTGGAGATCAGGCTTCCTACCCGGACCCCGCACATGCTGTAACGCTTGGATACCGAATCGAACATGACCACATGATCTTCCAGTCCTTCAAGCTCCATGGCCGAAACATGCTTCTCCCCATCGTAACAGAATTCCCGGTAAACTTCATCGGAAAAAAGGTACAGGTCATGTTTTTTCACAATTTCCCCCAGTGTCTCCAATTCCCGGCGGGAATAGAGGTACCCGGTGGGGTTGTTGGGATTGCATATGATAATACCCCTTGTGGCCGGAGTGATTAACTTCTCAAACTGCTCGATGGGAGGAAGCGCAAATCCACTGTCTATCCCGGATGTAATGGGAACCACCCGGACCCCGGCTGCTACGGAAAAACCATTGTAGTTGGCATAAAAGGGCTCGGGCACAATTACCTCTTCGCCGGGATTCACCGTAGACATCAGGGTAAAAGTGATGGCCTCGGAACCCCCTGTGGTTACCAGGATATCCCTGTAATCCACCTGGAGGCCCAGGCCCTGGTAGAAGTCAGCCAGTTTCCGGCGGTAGCTTTCATTGCCCGCAGAGTGGCTGTACTCGATGACCTCATCCGTCATGTTCCGAACCGCATTCCGGGCGACTTCAGGGGTCCGGATGTCCGGTTGTCCTATGTTGAGGTGGTACACCTTCCTTCCCTTCAGCTTGGCTTCCTCGGCATAGGGGACCAGTCTCCGGATGGGAGAAGCCGGCATTTGTTGACCTTTTGTTGAAATGCTTGGCATGATAGTAATAAGTTTTACCCTGCCCCGGTCTGATCGTCGATCACCTTTCCCTTGATCTGCAGCTTCACAGGGGAGTTGGCCGCAGAGGAGTATACAACGACGGACTTCAGAAATGTACCCTTGCTGGCCGTATTGTATTTGACCGTAATCGCACCGGTATCACCCGGTTCGATGGGTTCGCGGGGCCACTCGGGTACCGTGCAGCCGCAGGTAGACCTCACCTGGTTGATCACAATGGCCTGTTCGCCCAAGTTTTTAAAGGTGAAGGTCCAGGTCCCGTCACTGTCTTTTTGAATCTCCCCATAGTCATGCATGTACTCTTCGAACCAGATCTCCTGGCCGTGTTCTTTTGCTCTCTCTTCCGGTGAATCCGAACAACCACTGGCTCCGAGGACCAGCGCGAGGATCACCATTGTTGCAATTCGCCTCATCATTCAAATGGATATTTGTTGCCCAAAAGTACTTCAATTTTGGTAATTTTATGTACACCCATGAGAAAAACCAACCAGGAAATCAGGGAAAGGCAGGTTCTGCAGGAGATTCTGCAGGGGGCGATCATCTGCAGGGTTGCTATGATGGACGGGGATCGGCCCTACATCCTTCCCTTTAATTACGGGTACAGCGACGGCTGCCTCTATATCCATTCGGCCCCCGAGGGAAAGAAGATCGATCTGCTTCGAAGGCAGAACCGGGTCTGTTTCGAGATGGAAGATAAGGTAGAGATCGTGCAAGGGAAACAGGCCTGCAACTGGAGCACCCGGTACCGGTCCGTAGTGGGCTACGCAAACGTGGAGATCCTTACGGGTGCGAAGGACAAACAGCATGGTCTGGAGGTGATCATGCGGCAGCATGGTGCCCCTGATCTTCATACATTTAATCCGGAGAATATGAAGCGGATGGTGATTCTTAAACTCCGGATCACCTCCATGACGGGTAAACAGTCGGATCCCTGGAATCCACCCGAAACCCCACCGGGTGCACCCGGTTAATATCCATCCACGATCTCCCAGACAAAGGCACGAATCCCCACGTCGGTATTCTCTTCATCGAGCCGTTTAACCCCGTCGAGGACCCCTGCCACCGCATCATCTTCAATGACGGCCAGCCTGGCCGTGTTCTGCTCCGGCCAGGTGTGTGTATTCATATGGGGAGGACCATCCACGCTGCCCCGGCCGGTAAGCTCGGTCCAGCGTGTAAATCCCCTGATTTTCAGTTTTTCGAACAGGTACTCTACCTTTTCAGTCTGCGCTTGGTTATAGACGATAAATACGGCTTTCATATGTTAATTTGTTATTTCATTGGAAGTTCCATTCTCATTGCCGTTCAAGAAGGAGTACTCCACGGATTTCTTTTTTGCCTCGCTTCTGCGAAGCATCATATGGTATACGACGGGCACCAGTATCAAGGTTACAACCGTAGAGAAAATTAATCCGCCGATAACCGCGATCCCCATGGGGCTCCAGATCTCCGAGCCGGAACCGGTACTCAGGGCCAGGGGCAGCATCCCCAGGATGGTGGTCAGCGAAGTCATCAGTACAGGACGGAGCCTCGACCGGCCGGATAACACGATGGCTTCTTTCAGTTCATAACCGCGTTCCCGCATGAGGTTGATGTAGTCCACCAGCACGATGGCGTTCTTCACCACGATCCCGATAAGCATGACGCCCCCCACCATGGAT